>JBAXNR010000067.1:0-25211 GCA_037133675.1 Methylococcales bacterium | reverse complement strand
CCCAACACTGCCGTTTAATTATTGCTTGCTTTCTAGGGAGCAAGACGGTATCTATGGCACTACTGATTAAAAAGATAAAGCGTAACATAATTTTTTATGAGTCTTCGATGGAATATGAATGGGATAATTATAAGGCAGTAAGCAATCTGTCTAAGCATGGTGTTTCTTTTGAAGAAGCGAAAACGGTTTTTGATGACTCTTTGTATGTGGATTTCTACGACCCAGACCATTCTCACAGTGAACACCGTTTTATATTACTGGGCGAATCAATTCAAAGTAGGCTATTGTTCGTTTCATATATGGAACGCGACAATGTGATTCGGATAATCAGTGCAAGAGAAGCAACGCAATCGGAGCGAAAAGCTTATGAACAAAAATGAACTGGAAGATGAATTACGCCCAGAGTACGATTTACAAAGCTTGCAAGTCAGAAAACTAGGGGCAGGACGTAAACGCTTTTGTGATACCGTTCGATTAGATCCTGATGTTATTGCCACGTTTCCAAGTGCCGAAGCAGTCAATGAAGCATTGCGTTATTTAATTGAAGTAGCCAAACACACGTCCAGCTTAACCCACCGCTCCAGCAATTCTCGTTAACGCTTAGCCGCCGAATGTTTCACATCATACGGCGCATTGCCGCCCTACTCTTAAGTAAATCAGCTTAATTATTCTCGGAGTAACACCATGTTAGCGATAAAACCCACCGATTTAATCAGCGTAGAAGACTACTTAACGGGCGAATTAACCAGTGATATAAAACACGAATTAATCGACGGTTGTGTTTATGCAATGGCGGGAGCAAGTGCTAATCATGAAAGAATATCGGTAAATGCTTTATCGGAATTCAGAAACCATCTGAAAAGCTCGCCCTGTGAACCTTTTGGTTCTGATATGAAATTACGGATTAATTCCAATTTCTTTTATCCAGATGTCATGGTGGATTGTCGCTTTGATAATTCAGAACCTTATTTTACTCAAACGCCGATTATCATCGTTGAAGTGTTATCTAGGTCAACGCGCAAAAAAGATACCACCCTTAAGTTTATATCTTATATAAACATTCCAACTTTAAAAGAATATGTGCTAATTGAACAAGACTTTGTCGATGTTCAGGTGTTTAGAAGAAACGAAAACTGGTTAGTAAGACATTATTTTTTAGGCGATGAAGTCACTTTTGAATCCATTGGTTTAACCTTGCCTGTAGAAGATATTTATCATCGTGTTCAAAACGATGATATGCTGGAACTTCTGGCTAATAAAACCTAACTGCACACTTGGGGTTCGTTTCTCGCCCCCAAGCTACGATTACAACATCATGATACTGGTCAACGGCATAAACCAACCCCATATTGGAATCAGCGACCGTGGTTTGCAATACGGTGATGGTTTATTTGAAACCCTCACCGTGAACAACGGCAAGCCTGTGTTTCTGACACAGCATTTAAACCGCTTAATAAATGGTTGCCAACGCTTACAACTTCCTGCACCAGACACGAATTTATTACGCGCTGAAATCCAGCAACTGTGCCAAAACACTAAACAGGCAGTCCTAAAAATTATCATCACACGCGGTAGTGGTGGACGTGGTTATCGTCAACCCGATGATATTCACAGCACGCGGATATTAAGTTTGCATCCGTTTCCAGTTTATCCAGACAGCTATGCACAAGGTATTACCGCTCGATTCTGTAACACGCGATTAGGATTAAATCCGACATTGGCAGGCATGAAACATCTTAACCGCCTTGAACAAGTATTAGCGCGGGCTGAATGGAATGATGACAGTGTGCAGGAAGGTATTATGCTGGATATAAATAATCGCGTGATTGAAGGCACGATGAGTAATCTTTTTTACCGTAAAAACAATCAGCTTTACACTGCTGACCTGACACAATCAGGGGTTGCTGGTATCATACGCGGTATAATTATTAACCATGAATCGGTTATCGAACACCACTTTACTCAGGATGAATTATTAGATGCAGATGAAGTATTCGTGTGTAATTCCGTTATCGGTTTATGGTCCATCAAACAACTTACTCACCGTACATTTGCTATTGGTCATAACACCAAACAATTACAGCATTGGCTCACTGAACAGGCATTACTATTACAATGATTAAAAGGCTCTTCTTTCTTTTTTTGCTTGCCTTAAGTTTTGCCAGCGGCTGGTTTATCAGTGGCTATCAAAATGCCTTAAAAGCCCCAACAGTGATTGGTCAGCCTGTTACCATTGAAATTGCCAAAGGCGATTCTTTTAGACAAATTATTCACAAACTGCGTGATCAACACTTATTTATGCAGCCATTGTGGTTTAAAGTCCTTGCCATACAAACCCATGCCGTCAGAAAAATAAAAACGGGCGAATACGAACTGGCTACAGGCGCGACCATCTCCGATATACTTGCCTTATTCGTGTCAGGCAAAGCCAAGCATTACTCTATAACGTTTCCCGAAGGGCGTAATTTCAAAGAAATGCTACAAGTGATGGAAAAAAATCCTGATCTTGAGCATACTCTGAAAGATGTAAGCAATGAAGCTTTAATGGCTAAGCTAGGCGCGAGCGAAAAACACCCAGAAGGGCTATTTTTTCCTGATACCTACTTCTTTGAAAAACACACGACTGATGTTGCGCTGTTAAAAAGAGCTTATGACAAAATGCAGTTGGTGTTACAACAAGAATGGTTCAATAAAGCCGAACATCTGCCATTTAATACCCCTTATGAAGCCTTGATACTCGCTTCTATCGTGGAAAAAGAAACAGCAGCCAAAGCTGAACGCCCGTTAATTGCAGGAGTATTTAGTCGCCGATTGACTCAGGGCATGATGCTACAGACCGATCCCACAGTGATTTATGGCATGGGTGATAGCTATCAAGGCAATATACGCTTAGAAGACCTGCACACAGAAACACCTTATAATACTTATAAAATCAAAGGCTTGCCGCCTACACCTATCGCTATGCCAGGTCGTGAGGCGATTTATGCCGCATTACATCCAGACCAAAGTAAAAACAGCATTTACTTTGTATCACGCGGCGATGGCACCCACGTTTTTTCCACCACTTTAGATGAACATAATCAAGCAGTAAACCAATTTCAAAGGCAAAAACCATGAGTCGCGGCAAATTTATCACCCTAGAAGGCGGTGAAGGCGTAGGAAAAACCACCAACTTAAGCTTCATCAAAGATTATTTACAACAACAGGCTATCCCCGTTACCGTCACCCGCGAACCAGGTGGCACAGCACTTGCCGAAAAAATACGCCAGTTAGTGCTAGATAAGGACAGCGAAAGCATTAGTGATACTACCGAATTATTACTCATGTTCGCCGCTAGAGCGCAACATATCCAACACGTCATCGAACCTGCTTTGGCTCAAGGTCATTGGGTATTGTGTGATCGTTTCACTGATGCAACTTACGCCTACCAAGGCGGTGGACGTGAATTGTCTATCGCTACCATTGCTTTGTTAGAACAGCTAGTGCAAGGCGAATTAAGACCAGACTTAACGCTATTGCTGGATGCGCCTATCGAAATAGGCATGGAACGCGCTCAAAAACGCGGCGCATTTGACCGCTTTGAAGCGGAGAAAATCAGCTTTTTTACACGGGTACGGAATATGTATCTCAGTCGCGCCGCACAACAACCAGACCGTATCAAAGTGATTCAAGCCAATCAATCGCTAGTCAATGTACAAAACGACATTATTGAGGTATTAACTGATTTTGTTAAATAGCCGATAAAAATTAGCCGTAGACAATTCGGTAATTTCCTCAACTGACACGCCGCGCAATTTTGCAATTTGTTCAGCGACAAAACGCACATAAGTTGGATAATTTGGTCTGCCGCGATGTGGAACAGGGGCTAAATACGGTGAATCAGTTTCGATTAGAAAACGCTCAGCGGGGACTTTTTTTGCCACTTCTTGAATTTCTTTAGCACTGTTAAAAGTCACTATGCCTGAAAAGGAAATATAAAAATTCAAATCCAAAGCTTGTTCGGCAAATTCCCAGTCTTCGGTAAAACAATGAATAATGCCACCGACTTCTTGCGCATTTTCTTCTTTCAAAATACGCAAAGTATCTTGTTTTGCTTCACGCGTGTGAATAATCAAGGGTTTTTTTAGAGCTTTAGCCGCATTAATATGATTGCGAAAGCGTTGGTGTTGCCAGTTTAAATCACCTGTACTGCGAAAATAATCCAAACCTGTTTCACCAATAGCAATGACTTTATCGATTGATCCTAAGGCAATCAGTTCATCAACCGTTGGTTCTTGACCTTCATGAACATTAGGATGCACGCCCACGGACACAGAAATTTGTGGATAATTCTCCACCAGCTCCAGCATAGCGGGATAAGATTCCAAGTCGATAGCGATACAGAGTAAATGTTCGATATGACTATTTTTCACTTCCTGCATAAAACAAGAAAAGTCATTTTGATACGGTTTTAGATCAAGACGATCTAAGTGGCAATGTGAGTCTATCAACATAATTACATGGTATGAGTTGGGCGGTCAGATTCTGCCGAACCTGCTAGATAAGTTTCGATTTTATTGCGTGCTTCGATGCTTTTCATGTCTTTGACATTAAATTGGACACCAACACCAGAAACGCGATGAATCTCACAATTAGGCGGAGTTTTCCAAATCACTTTGCCAGCAATCGGTAAGCGATCTGATTCTTCCACGATGTGTAGCAATATAAATACTTCTTGCCCCATTGCGTATTCTCGCGGGGTAGGAACAAATAAGCCCCCGCCGATGACAAATGGCATATAGGACGCATATAAGCCCGCCTTATCTTTAATCGATAAGTTCAATACACCGCCTTGTCTGGCGGGTGGTGGTGTAAGTTCTGACATTTTAACGACTCCGATTGAGTTCAGACCATTGTATTAAAATTTCTTCAAACAGCGATTGCTTATTAATGGGGGTTTCTAATCGCACTCGACTGAGTAACAGTAAATCGTACAAGCGATACAATCCCTTTAGTGAGAGCGATTGCGTCAAGCCCTGTAACTGCGTGTGTAAATCTGGATTATACAAGCTATCGGCATGATTTTGATAAGCACATTTAATTAAATCCACCACCCAAGACGTTAGCCAAAATAATAATGGCGTTTCAGGCAGCTTAAGCCACTGTTCAGCGATCAATATCGGATGAGTTTGGCGTTTTGCAACCTCTAGCCACTGTTTAAAACATTCATTACGCACAGCAAGTGTTCCGTCTTTAGCATAACTTAATGCCAATAATGGCGCACCTTGTGCCAATCCTAATAACACGGCAGTGTCGTCTTTTATGGATTGAGTTTTTAACCAGCTCAACACTGTAGTTTTATCGGGCATGGCAATGGCTAATTTTTGACAACGACTGCGAATCGTTGCGGGGAGTTTGCTTTGTCTTTCGCTGATTAACACAATGATGGTGCGTTCGTTAGGTTCTTCTAAGCATTTTAAAAACGCATTAGCAGAGGCGTTATTGAGCTTGTCGGCAGGGTTAAGAATCACCACTCGATAGTGTTCAAACTGCGGTTTGAGGTTGAGTTTAGTGATTAAGCTACGAATCTGGTCAATTGCAATGCTGGTTTTACCTTCATCAGGTTGTAGCAGCATAAAATCAGGATGGGTTTGTGCCTTTAGCAACAAACAACTATGACAATGCCCACAGGCATGACTATCAGCGTTTGGTTGTTCACACAATAATGCGCCAGCAAACTGTTTGGCAAGCTCCATTTTACCAACGCCTTTACCGCCTGTAATCAATAAAGCTTGTGGAATGCGCTGTTGCTGAATGTAACTGTGTAAATGCGTCCAGTGCGAGTGTTGCCAAGGAAGTGTGGTCATGTTCTAGCAAAAAGAGTTAAAAAAGTTGGTAAGATTATAAATCATGCGTAACAAATTTCCTGAAAATACCATCAAGCTATGCACACACTATGTTTTTGGTGTTTTTCGTCGATAAATAGAAAACAGTCGAAACTCTGTTCACTATCATAGATAATACCCCACTGTTTAACTGCCCATTCGTTCTCCATGAAGTTGGAAAAAATAAAACTTTCGGGTTTTAAATCATTTGTCGATCACACGGTTATTCCTATTACTAGCAATCTAACGGCTATCGTAGGGCCGAATGGTTGCGGTAAATCGAATATTATTGATGCCGTGCGTTGGGTAATGGGCGAAAGTTCAGCTAAACATTTGCGCGGCGGTAATATGGCGGATGTCATTTTTAATGGTTCGTCTACTCGTAAACCCGTCAGCACTGCGTCAGTCGAATTAGTGTTTAATAATACCGAAGGTAAAATCGGCGGCGAATATGCAGAATACGACACCATTGCCATTAAGCGGCAGGTTAGCCGTGATGGCTTGTCAGTGTATTGGCTGAATGGTTCACGCTGTCGGCGTAAAGACATTACCGATTTGTTTTTAGGCACAGGCTTGGGTTCGCGCAGTTATGCAATTATCGAACAAGGCACGATCTCGCGTATGGTGGAAGCCAAGCCCGATGAGTTGCGTGTTCATATCGAAGAAGCTGCTGGCATTTCAAAATACAAAGAACGCCGCAGTGAAACCGAAACCCGAATGCGCAACACCCGCGACAATTTGGAACGCTTGGATGATTTGCGTGATGAAGTGGAAAAGCAAATCAAGCACCTGCAAAAACAAGCCGAAAAAGCCGAAAAATATACCGAGCTTAGACAGCAAGAACGACAATTTAAGACCGAATTGTTAGCGATGCGTTGGCAAGCCTATCAACAAGCTGCCGCTCAATTAGAGGCACAATTACAAAAAGTTGCCATTGAGCATAACCGTTTATTTGTCGAAGTGCGTGATGTCGATAGCCATTTAGAAGTGAAACGCGCTGAATACAAAACCCAGCAACAACAATTTAACGACATTCAAGGCGATTATTATCAAAGTGTTGCTGAATTAGGTAGTATTGAGCAAGCGATTAAACATGACGAACGCACTCATGAAGACACTGTGTTGGATATTGGACGTTCTCAGCAACAAGCCGATTCTGCATTAAGCGAGTTGGAAACTGATAGGCAGGCGTTGGAAGATATTAAACAAGCGTTGCTTGAAGCGGAAGAAAATTACACGGTTGCACAAGAACGCCAAGAAACCCTGTTGGATTTTCAACAAGATGCGCAACAGCAACGCCACGCATGGCAAACGCGATGGAACGACTATCAAGCTAAACACGCCCGTTATAAAGAACAAGCCGTAAGCTACGCATTGCGTAGCGAACATTTAGCGCAACAACAACGGCAATTACAAAGTCGTTTAGATAAGTTATTGGCTGAGCATGAACAATTGTCGGAAGCGGATTTAGCCGATGATATTGAATCCTTGGAAGTCAGCATTGAGCTTATTGAAACTCAGCGTGAAGATTTGCAAGCGCAGCTCGAACAATTACAGCAACAAATTGGTGAGCAACGCCAACACATCAAGCAACTACATGATGAGCTACATCATCGCCGCTCCGAACAGCAACAACTTAAAGGAAAAATTACCTCGTTGGAGTTGTTACAGCAACACGCAATGGGCAAAGATAATAAAAATCTCAGTAGCTGGCTAGAACAAATGCCGACTGTGGCAATGCAATCTGGACGTTTGGCTGAATATCTGGAAGTTGAAACTGGCTGGGAAACAGCGGTGGAAACGGTATTAGGCAGTTATTTAGAGGCGATTTGTTTGGAAGATATTGGCGCGATAGTGCCACATTTACCACGCTTAACAAATGAATCATTGGCTGTGATTGCTACACACTCTCATGACTGTCAGTCCTCCAAAGAACAGCAGGCAACGCTATTAACTAAAATTAATGCACCTTGGGATTTATCCAGCTTGTTGGCTGGCATTTATTGCGCTGATGATATGGAAACGGCTCAGCGTTTAGCGGCTGGATTGCAAGCTCATGAATCCGTGATTACCAGTGATGGTGTTTGGCTAAGCAGTGGCTGGTTAAAAATTCAGCGTAGTAAAGATAATAAAACAGGCGTGTTACAACGCGAGAAACAATTACGCTTGTTTAAACAACAGCTAGAGCAGTTGCAACAAGAGATTGCGGCTTTTGAAGATCAGTTAGCTGACACCGAAGCCGAGCTAAAAGCCGCTGAACTTAATCGTGATTCCATCGCACAACAAAATAATCAATTAGGCACGGAGCTGTCACTGAAAAATTCAGAACTCAGTGCGCAATCTGCCAGATTAGAACAGCAACACCACCGCTTACAACAAATCAACCATGAGCAACAAGAACTAAGCGTTCATCTTAATGAAACCAGCGAAGCCATCAGCGAAACCCACGAGTTGCAAGCCGAAGCCGAAGACAGTATGGCAGAGCAAGAACAAACCAGATGCCAATTAGAAACAGCCAATCAAGTCCTGCAATCCTCACAACATCAAACCGACCATGCGGTTAATGAAGCTAGGCAGAAAGTTTTTAGTCTGAAAGCGAAAATTGATTCATTACGGTCGTCAGAAACAATTACCAGCCGACAAATAGAACGCCTACAGTTTCAACATCAACAAGCGGCGGCGCGACTCGTTGAATTGGAAAATAAGCAGCAACAAATTCGTCTTACACTTGCTGAACAAAAAACCTTGCTTACTGAGCAATCTGCTGAAAAAAATCAACTGGAACAAGGATTAAAAAAACAGCGACAGTTTCAAGATGCGTTGGAAGCTGAGATCACCGAGTTGAGCAAACAACACACACGCGCACAAAGAGCCTTAGAAAACGAAAAAGAAGCTCTCGATAAACTGCGTTTTGAAAGCCAAGAAAGCAAAGTGCGTGGGCAAACAGTTAACGAACAGCTCAAAGAAATGAATGCCGATGCTGAGCAAGTGTTAAAAAATCTGCCTGAACAAGCACAAGAGTCTATTTGGAAACAGAAAGTAAATGATTTATCGACACAAATCGAGCGTTTGGGGTCGATTAATTTAACCGCGATTGAAGAATATAAGGCACAATCGGAACGCATCGACTTTTTAAATACCCAACACGCCGATTTAATTGAGGCATTACAAACCTTAGAATTGGCAATCAGTAAAATTGATAAAGAAAGTCGGTTACGTTTTAAAGAAACATTCGATAAAATAAACCACGGCTTACAAGAAAAATTCCCAAAATTATTCGGTGGTGGGCAAGCGTATTTAGAATTAACTGAGCAAGATTTATTAGAATCAGGTGTTACTATTATTGCCAGACCGCCAGGAAAAAAAAATAGCAGTATTCATTTACTATCGGGTGGCGAAAAAGCATTAACAGCAGTGGCATTGGTATTTTCAATTTTTGAACTCAATCCCGCGCCGTTTTGTTTATTAGATGAAGTTGATGCACCATTGGATGATGCGAATGTCGGACGTTTTTCAAAAATGGTTGAAGAGATGTCCGCGACAGTGCAGTTTTTATATATTTCACATAACAAGGTTACAATGGAAATTTCAAAGCAGTTAGCAGGTGTTACCATGAAAGAGCCAGGTGTTTCGCGAATGGTCGCGGTTGATATTCAAGCGGCAATCACAATGGCGGAAATCTAATGGACAAAGAAATACTAAGAATTGTAATTATTGCCACAGGGCTGATTATAGTCATTGCCATGTTGACATGGGGTTATTTGAAAGACAAAAAATCACAACGAGACATGGATTTTGATGACGACCGCGAAATACAGAAGTCGCGTAATGATTCAGAAAACAGTGACGATGACGAGGATGAAGAATATATTGAACCTTTAGGCTCTGCAATTGCTAATCCAACAGAGAGTTATTATTCGACAGACGAAGATGATGAGCAGGAAGAAGATTCTACTCCTGTTCAGCCGCGTCTTATTACCCCCGATATTATTCAATTTTGTTTGGCAGCCAGAGCAACAGAAGGTTTTAATGGGCTGGATTTAATTCGTGCATTTAGAATAGCAGGGCTTAAATATGGCAATTTAAAAATATTTGAACGCATAGATGCTAATCAATTGGTCGATTTTGGTGTTGCCTGTATGGTAGAACCAGGCACGTTTCCTAGTAGTAATTTAGAAAATTTTTACTGCCCAGGAATTGTATTTTTTATGCAGCCCGATGCCTTAGATGATGCACTCCCTGTATTTGATGACTATGTAGAAACTATCCGTATGTTAGCGATAGAGTTAGAGGGTGATATATGGGATCATCAAAGACAACCACTGACCGAAGCAACCGTACAGGCAATTCGTCGTAGCTTGTAAGTTGAGGAGTATAAAAATCTATTTTTATACTCCAGTTTATTACTCACTTGGAGGCTTGAATTTTGAACCTAAGCTACGAACAACTGGTTGAGCGACTCAACTTATGGAATCACGCCTATTATGTCCTCGATGATCCACTGGTCAGCGATGCCGAATACGATCATGCCTTTCAAGCCTTACTGGCAATGGAAGCCGAACATCCAGATTTAGTTAGTCCAGAATCCCCCACGCAACGTGTTGGTGCAAAACCGATAGACGAATTCAAAAAAGTAGAGCATGGGGTGAAAATGCTCTCTTTAGCCAATGCGTTTTCTTTGCAAGAAACTGTCGATTTTTTTGACAAAGCCGCTAAAGAGTTGGAAGTCAGTCCGTCCTCATTAGCAATATTTAGCGAACCTAAACTCGATGGTTTAGCCGTTGCCATCCATTATCATCGTGGATACTTTAGTTACGCGGCGACACGCGGTGATGGGCAAATCGGTGAAGATGTCAGCCACAACATCAAAACCATTCAATCCGTGCCGCTAAAACTTGCGACCAATTCACCGCCTGAAAAATTGGAAGTACGCGGCGAAGTCTTCATGCCTAAAGCCGCGTTTGCCAAACTCAATCAGTTAGCTAAACAACAAAATAGCAAAGTGTTTGTCAATCCCAGAAATGCTGCTGCTGGTACAGTTCGACAAATGAATCCACAAATCGCCGCTAAACGCGATTTACAATTTATTCCCTACAGCGTTGGTGAATACCAAGGTGAGTGCGAATTTACTCGTCATTCAGAAATGATCGGTTACCTTATCTCGCTAGGCTTTAAACGTAACCCGCATTGTTATGCGTTTTCAGGGAGTTTTGAGGCATTTGCCGAAAATTACCAACGCATGGAATCGCTCAGAGACAGTTTACCGATGGAAATTGACGGCATCGTCTATAAGATTGATGAGTTAGCCACACAACAAACCTTAGGTTTTATTGCTCGTTCACCTAAATGGGCAGTGGCGAGAAAATTCCCTGCGCAACAAGCCACAACGCAACTATTAGACGTTGATTTTCAAGTCGGACGCACGGGCGTATTAACGCCAGTCGCTAGATTAGAACCTGTATTTGTGGCAGGTGTCACGGTTAGCAATGCTACTTTACACAATATGGACGAAATTGAACGTTTAGGCTTGTGTATCGGTGACAGTGTAGAAATCCAAAGGGCAGGGGACGTAATACCCAAAGTCGCCAAAGTCATTGAACAAGGCGAAAGCAGAAAACCTATACTGATACCAGAGCGTTGTCCTGTTTGTAATTCGTTGGTGACAAGAATCGAAGGTCAAGCCGCATTTCGTTGTACGGGTGGTTTGATTTGTGCTGCACAAGGCGCAGAACGCATCGAACATTACGCCTCGCGTAAATGTATGAATATCATCAACCTAGGCACTAAGCTGATTGAAGTGCTTTATAACAACGGCACATTGAAAACTATTGCCGATATTTACAAAATTCAACTCAACGATATTGCCTCATTAGAAGGACAAGGCGAAAAAAGTGCGCAAAATGTACTGGACTCTATCGAAGCTTCAAAAACAACCAAACTCAGTACCTTTTTAGCTGCCTTAGGCATACCCGATGTGGGCGAAGGTGGTTCAAAAAATGTGGCAAAGTATTTTAAAAACCTGCCTGCGATTCAAGCCGCCAGCTTTGAAGAACTAATGCAAGTGCCAGACGTAGGGCCTGTGACTGCAAAAAGTATCGTGGATTTTTTTCGAGATGAAAAAAATCTAGTCATTGTTGCTGACATTATCAACGCGGGTGTGGTGTGGCAAGATGAACAAGCCGAAGCGGTACAAGCGCAACCACTAGCAGGTCAAACGTGGGTATTAACAGGCACGCTATCGATGCCAAGACAAGAAGCCAAAGCCTTGTTAGAAAATTTAGGTGCGAAAGTTGCGGGGTCGGTTTCTAAAAAAACTGATTGCGTAGTAGCTGGGGCAGAAGCGGGTTCTAAACTGGCTAAAGCGCAAGAATTAGGTGTTAAAGTCATGAATGAAGCGACGTTTTTGGCGGAAGTTATAGCTAGAACCGATGTTACGCAGTCTTTAAATTTTGGGTAGTGGGTGGGGTAACGTTCTAGTATTAACCAATTGAGTCCACTTAAAAACAGTGGCGGCTTTTTGCCCCTGAGTTTTTTTACCAAACAGCAAACGTTATCACACATTAAAAGAGACAATGATGGTTAAAGAACGCTATACCCGCTTTAAAGATATTTCCGTCAGTGAGCGAATTTTAAATACTGTATTTTTACTTACGATAGGACTTGGCTATATAGCCGCACTGGCTAATTTATACTACACCCATCAAGGACAAGATGGTAAGGCGGGCATTTCTATCGAAGATGTTATCGTTTATTACCACGGCTCTAAATTACAAACACGGTTAGGTACTGCGATTACAGGTATCATGGAACCCAATCTAACAATTAAAAGTGATAAGGATGTCATTTTGAAGTGGATACAATCAGGCGCAGACGAACCTGACTATAAAGAAAAAATTGCACCAATACTTAATCGTGACTGTGTAACTTGTCACTCGCCTAGTATTAATCCTTCGTTACCTGATTTAAACAATTATGCGGGTGTCTCTCAAGTTGCTCATGCAGGCGGTGCGACCACGGCATCTTTAATTCGTGTCTCACATATTCATTTATTTGGTATCGCCTTTATTTTATTTTTTGTCGGCAAGATATTTCTACTTTGCGATATTAATGTCTATGTAAAAAGAATTGCAGTAGTTATTCCTTTTGCGACCATGTTAATGGATGTGCTGTCATGGTTTATCACCCAATCTGTTCCCTCATTTGCCTACGTTGTGGTAGTCAGTGGCTCGTTAATGGGGATTTCAATGGGAATGCAGGTTTTGGTCAGTGTTTATCAGATGTGGTTTTTTTCTAAGGACAAAAATTAAATATGTTGGTAACGGTAATTTTGACTCCCACTATTACAAAATCACCTTGATTTTTACTATTCCCTTATTATTTTTCAGCCTAATATTTATAGCCCTTACCTTTGTGTGATAAGCATTTTATAAGAAATTTAGCAATAGGCAGTGTACAATTTAGCTTTGTAGTACTCTCTTTGAAATTTTCTTTATGATCCCCGCCCCTAATCTATTCAGTTATCGCCCGTACTGGGCAAAGCGTTTTGGTATCTCGCCCGTTTTACCTATGAGCAAAGCAGAAATGGACGCGCTAGGCTGGGACAGTTGTGACATTATTCTAGTCACGGGTGATGCCTATATTGATCATCCTAGTTTTGGCATGGCGTTAATCGGTCGCTTATTAGAAGCCCAAGGCTTTCGCGTCGGTATTATCTCCCAACCCGATTGGACAAACGCCAGCGACTTTAAAAAACTAGGTCGTCCGAACCTGTTTTTCGGTGTCACAGGCGGTAATATGGATTCGATGGTCAATCGTTATACCTCTGACAAAAAAATCCGTTCTAATGATGCTTATACCCCCGATGGCGCGGCAGGAAAACGTCCAGATCGTGCAGTCAATGTTTATTCGCACCGTTGCCGTGAAGCCTATAAAGAGGTAGCCATTATTATTGGTGGTATCGAAGCCAGTTTACGCCGTATTGCTCATTATGATTATTGGTCGGATACCGTGCGTAAATCTGTATTACTGGATTCCAAAGCCGATTTATTAGTCTATGGCAATGCAGAACGGCAAATCGTTGAAATCGCTCATCGTTTAGCTAATGGTGAAAAAATCACTGAATTAACTGATATACGCGGTACGGTGCATTTTGTTAAACAAATACCCGATGGCTACGCGCTGAAAGATTCTACTGATATTGATAAAGTGGGCGCGGTACAACAGCCACACAATCCCTATCAAGAAGAACCCGCGTGTGACATCAGCACACCTGCAAATCCTGCTGAGCAAACTATCGCACCCACCATACGCGTACTCCGTGCTAAAACGGTCATTCGTTTGCCTGCATTCGAAGCGGTTAAAGATGATCCGATTCTTTACGCTCATGCTTCAAGAGTGATGCACGGCGAAACTAACCCTGGCAATGCGCGTCCACTTATTCAACAACACGGCACACGGCAACTGTGGGTTAATCCACCGCCCATTCCTTTAAGCACCAAAGAAATGGATGGCGTGTTTGATTTACCTTATTCGCGTGTGCCACATAAAGAATACGGCGATGCGAATGTCCCCGCGTTTGAAATGATTCAACATTCCGTCAACATCATGCGCGGCTGTTTTGGTGGCTGTACCTTCTGCTCGATTACCGAACATGAAGGGCGTATTATTCAAAGCCGCTCTGAAGATTCCATTATTAAAGAAATTGAAGCAATCCGCGATACCTCGCCCAACTTCACAGGACATATTTCTGATTTAGGCGGGCCAACGGCGAATATGTACCGCCTCGCCTGTAAAGATGAAAAAATTGAAGCCGCCTGTCGTAAACCGTCGTGCGTGTATCCGATTATTTGCCCTAATTTAAACACCGACCATTCTCCACTTATCAAGCTCTACCGCAGAGCGCGGGCTTTAAAAGGCATCAAAAAAATCGTTATCGCCTCAGGATTACGCTACGACTTAGCGGTGGAATCGCCTGAATATGTTAAAGAACTCGTTACGCATCACGTTGGTGGTTATTTAAAAATCGCCCCCGAACATACCGAACAAGGCGTATTGTCAAAAATGATGAAGCCTGGGATGGGAACTTATGACCGCTTCAAGGAAATGTTTGATAAATATTCTAAAGAAGCAGGTAAAGAGCAATATTTAATTCCCTACTTTATCGCCGCTCATCCTGGAACAACTGACAACGATATGCTCAATTTAGCCTTATGGTTAAAAGCCAATGGTTTTAGAGCGGATCAAGTGCAAGCGTTTTTACCGTCCCCAATGTCCATTGCTACCGCAATGTACCACTCAGGCAAAGACACGCTACATAAAGTCAGTCGCACAGTTGAAGACATTCCCATACCCAAAACTTTTAAACAACGCCGTTTACACAAAGCCTTTTTGCGTTATCACGACCCGAAAAACTGGCCGTTACTGCGTGACGCGCTAAAAGCTATGGGACGTGCTGATTTAATCGGCAACGGTAAAAAACATTTAATCCCGACTTTTCAACCCAAAGGCTTTGAAGAAACGCCTGCAAAAACCCAAACTTTCAGAACCAAATACACAGGACTCCATAACGACAACAACCGAAAAAGCCCACCCCCTGCATTTAAAAAGCAAAAAAATTCTCCCAAGGGGCTTGGCAAATAAAAAATTGTGTGTATAATCCTCCTTTCTTTGCTGGTGTAGCTCAGTTGGTAGAGCAGCTGATTTGTAATCAGCCGGTCGCGGGTTCGAGTCCCATCTCCAGCTCCAAAGAATTTAAAGGGTTAGACCTCATGGTCTAGCCCTTTTTTATTTCAAGTCCCCCGTCTCATTTCACAAATCCAACGCCGCACCATTGACCTTTAACCATTCCACCTGCTTTTGATAATTGGGTAAAACCTTATCAACTTCATTCCAAAAGGCGCGGGTATGATTTTGATGGATTAAATGCGCTAACTCATGGACAACCAGATAATCCAAAATATCCAGCGAAGCCATAAAGCATTTCCAGTGAAAATTTAGATTGCCTTTATCAGAACAGGAAGCCCATCGGTTTTGTAATTCCATAATGCGAACCTGTCCAACTTCAACACCCATTTTGGTTTTAAATCGCTGTACACGATCCATAATTTTCGGCAAACCTTTTTCTTTGTAAAACTCGATAAACAAGCGGTTTGCCTGTGCTTTATCCTGTTTTCTTAACAGAAATATTCCGTCGTATGAAAACGCAGTGGCAATGGGCGCAGCTGTTTCTTGCTAAACCGAGTTTACTGGGGATTATTGACAGTTACGGTGTTGAATTGATTCATCCGATACGCAAGGGTCGCAACCCTGACGCGTGGGTCGAGTCAGGTATTTCCAATCACCGTTGGATTGTTGGCGGCAAGTTATGTTTAGCAGTCAATCACTTAGGACAGATTATTGGTTGGGCATGGGCAGCTGCGAATGCTCACGACTCATGGTTTCATCCCCTGATTGAAAAATTTAAAGACCAGTGCGTCATGTTGGCAGATACTGGATTTCATGCAAAAGAGGGTGATCCTGACACTATGAAACTCTGCCGACGTGGCGAGTGGAACAGCAGAATGCTGATAGAAACCGTCTATTCGATGTTGACTGTCGTCTGCCACACCAAAAAAATGCGCCATCAAGTCGATGATTATTTTCAAGCACATCTTGGGTTTATGGTCGCCGCGTTTAATACCTTGATTGAATGGTTCGGTCTTCTCCCTGATGAAAACGGCTTCGTGCCTCTATCCATCGCTGAGTTTAATTTATGATTTGAAAACTAGCACCAAAGGTTAATACTCCTTAATTATTCAAACGGATTCTTTTTGACAGGAATCCAAAACTTATCATAATCAGCTTTTAAAAACTCAGTCATTTCCACAGCGGCTAACGGTTTACTAAAATAATATCCTTGAATAATATCGCAGCCGTGTTTTCTTAAAAAATCAAATTGTTCTTTAGTTTCTACCCCTTCAGCAATAACTTTTTGTTTAAGCGAATGTCCAATTTCAATAATAGCACAAGCGATTCTGGAATTTTTAGAATCAATAGTCATGCCTTTAACAAAAGATTGATCCATTTTTAATACATCAATGGGGAAATTTTTTAAATAAGATAAAGAGGAGTAACCTGTACCAAAATCATCCAATGCTAATTTTATACCCATACGCTGTAATTGTTGTAGCTGCAAATCAATAAATCTAGCATCACCAATTAACATAGATTCGGTAATTTCTAATTCTAAATGTTCCACTGGTAGCCCTGATTCACTCAGGGCTTTTTGTACTAAAGATAAGAAATTAGGATCAGAAAATTGTTGAGCAGAGACATTAACCGAAACTTGCTGTAATGGATAGCCAGCATCCAACCATTTTTTAAGTTGATGACAGGCAGCGTGTAAAATCCAATAACCTATATCAATAATTAATCCTGTATCTTCAGCGAGACTGATAAATTGATCAGGTGGAATCATTTTTTCATTATTTTGAAACCAGCGAATTAATACCTCAGCACCACACAGTTTTCTGCTATGTGCTTCATATTGCGGTTGGTAATAAAGTTTCAATTCATCTTTTGCAATGGCTTTGCGTAAATTTAATTCCATTATCAGCTTGTCTTTTGAAAGACTGTTTTGATCTTTATTATAAAACTGATAATTATTTTTTCCTTGGGTTTTAGCATTATTTCTGGCTATATCAGCATTTCTTAATAATACTTCGGCTTTCAGTGATGTTTCTGTAGTGCGGCAGTCTTCAGGGAAAATTGAAATACCAATACTTGAGCCAATAAAAGCCTCGTGATTATTAACATACATCACTTCTGATAAGTGTTGACCTATTTTCCCAGCAACGATAGAGGCGGCATAAACTGCTTGCTCATAGGTTTGTTCGCTGGGCATTAAAATAGCAAATTCATCACCACTTAATCGTGCAGCAATATCATTAGGACCTATCAGGTTTTGTAATCGACTAGCGACCACTTTTAGTAATTCATTGCCAGCATCGTGTCCTAATGATTCATTAATTATTTTAAATCGATCAAGGTCTACTACAAGTACCGTACCGTGAATATTACCAACTTTAACTGAGGAGATAAATTTCCTTAATCGATCATAGAACATGAATCGGTTTATTAAACCCGTTAATTCATCATAATATGACAGCTTTATAATGCGTTTTTCGGTCTGTTTTTGTTGAGTAATATCCAGCAGACTAGCAAAATAAACCACGCTACTATCGTCTCTTAATATAGCCGAAATTTCTACTTTTACGGGGAAATCACGCCCACTTTTAGTTAGACACTTTAATTCATCAGACCATAGTCTTCGGGGACTATTGGTGAAAAAATCAGTTTGAAGGTGGTTTAGCTTACCTTTGATAATAAAAGATAAATCCTTACCTTTTAATTCGCTACTTGAATATTCAGTTAATAAAGCACACGCGCTATTAGCTTCAGTAATAGTAAAGTTTTTATCTAAAAAAATAAAACTTAAATGACAGGTCTCAAAAGCTTTAGGTAATAATTCTAATTGGTTTTTTCTTCTGTCATCTGTACTAACAAAGTTTCCTGTCACTATTAATTTGAGCTCGTTTTGTTTGTCGTCAAAAATAGGTATTCTGGTTATTTCTAATATTTTTCGTTGTTTATTAAAAATAACACTACGAGTTTCTTTAATAGCTTGCCTTGCATACCATGCACTTTTATCTTGAATAAAACTGACTTTTAATATATCAGAATTCATGTTTGAATAATGAAAAAGCTCAGAGTCTGTCTTACCGATATAATCAATATCTTGTAAATTAAAAATCTTTAGGTAAATATCACTCGCACCTAACCAACGACCTTCATTGTCTTTTATGCAAAGAAAATCAGGAAAATACTGAATTAATATTTGTGCATTAATTTGAAATGGGTCAGTAGAAACATTAGCAGGCAAATGACTACCATGATTATCTTGCTTAAAAACTTTATTTCTTGTTTGATTATAATAAATAATCAGCAAAATAATCATGAATCCACTATTTATTATGAGCAGAGCATTTTCATAATGTATTTTCATATAAAATTCATTGCTTAGTAAGTACAATAAATTTGTAGTGGCAATCAGTAAAGGTATTAGTATTAATAATTTAGACTTCATAATTTATGAGTACATATTAGTAAGAATAATGGTAGAAAATTATTCTAAATCAGTTTAATCAAACACACATTCTAAGCTATCAACGCGTTGAAAACCTCTAGGTAACGGAAGTCCACGCTTGGCACGGTTTGCTGTGTAATGCGCTATATCTATCGATTTTAGGGTAACAAATTGTTTGCCTGAGATAACTTTTAATACGTTGTTTTCTGCAACGCCAATCATAGCAACAACAGCATCTGTGCCAGCGGCTAAATCAGCAATAGGTATTTGGATTAATTTATTACCTTTGCCTTTACTTAAGGCGGGTAATTCTGTCAGTGGAAAAATCAACAACCGACCTTGTAATGTTGCCACAGCTAATAAGTTTGCTTCGCTATCAAGCAATACAGGGGTTAACACCATAGAACTATCTGACAGGTTGATTAGTAGTTTACCAGCTTTATTCTTACTCAATAATTCTTTTAACTGAACTTTAAAACCATAGCCATGACTACTAGCCAACACTATCCAATCATCGGGATTGCCTGCTAACAAATGCTTAAACGCTGCGCCCGCAGGCGGATTAAGTCGTCCTGTTAAAGGTTCGCCTTGCGTTCTAGCAGAGGGTAAATCGTGCGTTGAAGTGCTGTAAGCGCGTCCTGTGGAATCCAGTAAATAAATTTGTTGAGTTGAGCGTGCTTTTACCGCAGCCAAAAAGCTATCGCCTGAGCGGTAACTTAAGCTTTCAACATCAAATTCATGACCTTTTGCTGCGCGTATCCAGCCTTTTTCTGACACAATTACGGTCAGTGGCTCATTATTAATGAGTTCTGTGGTTTTTAACGCTTGCGCAGCTTGTCTTGCAACCAAAGGAGAGCGACGATCATCACCATATTGCTCACTGTCTTTGGCAATTTCTTTTTTGATTAAGCGATTAAGCAAACGGGGTGATCCTAGGGTTTTTTCCAGTGTCGCACGTTCTTTTTCCAGTTCATTTTGTTCACCGCGAATTTTTATTTCTTCCAGTTTTGCCAATTGGCGCAATTTTATTTCTAATATCGCTTCAGCCTGAGTATCGCTGAGTCCAAATCGCGACATGAAGACAGCTTTAGGTTTATCTTCTTGTCGAATAATCGCGATGACTTCATCAATATTAAGATAAGCAATCAACAAACCATCGAGAATATGCAGACGTGCTAATAATTTATCCAAGCGATATTGCAAACGGCGGCGCACCGTTTCGGTACGAAATGCCAGCCATTCAACCAAAACTTCTCTTAAGCCTTTAACCCGTGGTCTACCATCCGTACCTATCATATTCATATTGACACGATAGCTTTTTTCTAAATCGGTGGTCACAAATAAATGCGACATCACCGCTTCGACATCAAAGCGTTTGCTTTTGGGGATCAACAACAAGCGGGTAGGATTTTCGTGATCGGATTCATCGCGTAAATCGTCCAGCATCGGTAATTTTTTCGCCAACATTTGTGCGCCGATTTGCTCCATGAGTTTAGACCCAGACACTTGATGGGGCAGGGCAGTAATGACAATATTACCGTCTTCTAGCTCATAAATGGCACGCATTTTTATCGATCCGATACCTGTCGCATACATTTTTTGTATATCGTCGGCGGAAGTAATAATTTCAGCTTCGGTGGGATAATCTGGGGCTAGTATGTGAGCAAATAATGCCTCTAATGAGCTATCTGGCTCATCCAATAACAACATACAGGCATTAGCGACTTCGCGTAAATTATGCGGTGGAATATCGGTAGCCATACCCACGGCAATCCCCATAGTGCCGTTGAGTAAAATATTCGGCAAACGCGCTGGTAATAACACAGGCTCTTGTAGCGTAGCATCAAAATTATCTGCCCATTCCACCGTACCCTGTGCTAACTCGCTGAGTAGCGTATTCGCATAACCTGTTAAGCGTGATTCGGTATAACGCATCGCGGCAAACGATTTGGGATCATCGGGAGAACCCCAATTGCCTTGCCCATCGACCAACGGATAACGATATGAAAACGGCTGTGCCATTAATACCATCGCTTCATAGCAAGCAGAATCACCGTGTGGATGGTATTTACCCAACACATCACCCACGGTGCGGGCTGATTTTTTATACTTAGCCGCTGCCGATAAGCCCAATTCAGACATCGCATACACAATACGCCGCTGTACAGGTTTTAAACCATCGGCAATATGAGGTAAAGCACGGTCGAGAATAACGTACATGGAATAATCCAAATAGGCTTTCTCGGCAAAATCCTTTAACGGAATTTGTTCAAAATTTTCTTGTAGTCCCACTTAAAACTTATCCTCTGTGAGTTCAGGCACTAACAAACGCGTTTTCTGCAAATTTTCTTGGCGCAGTTGTTTACGCAATTCGGCGGCGGCGTAGTGTTGTTTTTCGATGTCGTTTTCTACTTGTAGTCTAGGTACTTCGGTGGGTTTTCCGTTTTCATCCATTGCTACCATAGTGAAATAACAGGAGGTGGTGTGGCGTTTACTGTTGGTGCGTAAGTTTTCGGCAACTGCTTTAACGCCAATTTCCATTGATGAATGTCCAACATAGTTAACGTGGGCATAAAAAGTGACTAATTCGCCAACATTGACTTGTTGTTTAAAGAAAACTTGATCCAGTGCGGCGGTGACGACGTATTGTTTACAATATTTTGCGGAACAGGCATAAGCGACTTGATCCAGCAGTTTTAGTAATGCCCCCCCGTGGACATTGCCAGAAAAGTTTGCCATGTCAGGTGTCATTAATACAGTCATGGTGAGTGATTTTTCTTGTTTATTCATTGATAATATTCCCTTGAAAGTGCGGTATTGTATAGTAATTATCGTCTTATAGGTGGTGCGAATACATTTGTACCAACTATACTAGCAGTAGCTGTTTTATTGCTAGAACGGTTAATACTCCATAATTTCACAACTAAGGTAATGATGATGAATAAAAAATTAACACTAATCGGCTTGATTCTGTCTTTAACGATGTCTTTAAGTGCTTTTGCGGCTGAAGAGTATCACCACGGGGGTGATTCCTCTGCGCGTGTTGAACACTTGACCAAGGTGTTAGATTTAACTGCGGATCAGCAAGTTAAGGTAAAGGCGATTTTTGATAAACAACAAGAAGATATGAAAGCAATTCACGAAGCAGCTAAAACCAGTTTGCAAGCAGTGCTTACTAAAGAACAATCTGCTAAATTAGATGCTGCACATGAAGAGCATAAAAAAATGGGTAAAGCGGCTAAACAATAATAAGTAGTGAATAAACGCCCATACTTATCTACGGTATGGCGTGTTTCAAGTAGTAGGGGTAACACGCAAGTGATTACCCTTATTTAGCCTCCACCTTATAGGAATATTTCCTTTTTATCGTCTATCTCTACAGCTTACCCAGCCATTTGACTACAATATGGCTTTTTTACGGTTAAGGTCAGAGTGTAAAGCATGAGAAAGTCGGTCTATGGAGTCATTGGTTTATTTAGTTTAACGTCCTTAACGATGACCTTGGCTCAAGACAAACCTACAGACTTGGGTGTGGTTGATGTTATTAGCACAAGCCCGCTATCGGGTAGTGAAATAGAGTCAGGGAAATTACCCGCCCATATTCAACACGTTGATGCCGACCAATTACAAAAATCACAAACCATTTCGTTAGCGGATTATATGGATCGCTTTTTAAGCGGTGTATCGACTAACGAAGCACAAAACAATCCTTTACAGCCTGATATTTTCTACCGTGGTTTTGTTGCTTCGCCGTTGTTAGGAATGCCTCAAGGCTTATCAACTTATGTTAACGGTGTGAGGTTTAACGAGCCGTTTGGCGATACCGTTAATTGGGATTTAATTCCACAAAATGCGATTGATAGCATGACTTTATATTCGGGATCAAATCCTGTGTATGGCTTAAATAGTTTAGGCGGAGCGATTTCTGCTAAAACTAAAACAGGTTTTTCCGCGCCTTTGCATCAATTAGAAGTTTATGGCGGTTCGTGGGATAGGCATTCAGAAGAACTCACCAGTGGCTGGAATAATGACACTTGGGGTTATTTCATTGATTTACATCATTTTGAAGATGGTGGTTGGCGTAATTATTCATCCACTAAAGCAGAGCAAGCCTTTGGTACATTAAGCTGGCGTGGTGATAAAGGATCGCTAGATTTAAGCTTAGCGGCAAATGATAATAATATGACAGGTAACGGTGCCGCGCCCGTGCAGTTATTACAACAAAATCGCAAAGCGGTATTTACCCACCCTGATTCGACCACCACCAAAATGTTCTTTTCGGAATTACAAGGCAGTTACGATGTCACCGATAAAATAGAAGTCAGCGGTAATGCCTATTTTCGGCAAAATCGCATGAAATCATTTAATGGTGACAGCGGCGATTATGCCAGCTGTGCCGCCCCTGACCAAACTGAAGATCAAGCGGCGGCAGCGCAAGCCCTCGCCGATGCCGAAGCGGCGGCTCAGACAGCGGCGGATAATCTGACTGCGGTGACAGCCGATAATCAAGCGGCGGCGGATAGTGTTGCAGCGGCTGAAGCCGCTGTAGCGGCGGCGCAAGCAGCGGCAGATGCAGCAGCCGAAGCATTGGCTATAGCCGATCTAGCGGCGGCACAAACTACATCCGCGCTAACAGCCGATAATCTAGCGACTGCAACCACCGATAACCAAGCCGCACTGGACGCGCTGAATGCCGCAAATTCCGATAATCTGACGACCATGAATTCTTTAAATCAGATTGCCGCCGCTAGACAAAAATTATTGTGTGATCCTCATGATGTGGCAGTCATAGATACTAATGGCAATCAAGTGGACGCTACCTCCGCCGTTCAAGGTGCGATTAACAATTACAGCCAAACCAATATGCGTAGTCGTGGCGGTACAGTACAAACCGTATTCGCTAATGATTTATTCAAACATGAAAATAATTTAACCACAGGCGTGAGTTACGATTATTCAGAAGTGAATTTTAGTTCCGATACCGAGCTGGCTTCGTTGACTGACACACGCAGCACTACCAGAAGCAATATCTTTATCGATGACTCCAAAGTACGCTTACACACCAACACCTCAACCGTCGGCGTTTATCTAACTGATAGTTTTTCCATTACTGATAAATTAACTGCTACCGTCGCGGGTCGTTATAACACTATTCATGTCAATCTGACCGATGAATATATTAAAGATCCGACTAAAACGCTCAACGGCTCACATACCTTTGATCGCCTTAATCCATCCGCTGGTTTAACGTATCAAGCGTTGAGTAATCTCAATTTATACGGCAATTACAGCGAATCAACCCGCGCACCATCACCTGTGGAACTCAGTTGTGCGGATCCACAAGCTCCGTGTAAATTACCCAATTCGTTTGTATCTGACCCTGATTTAAAACAAGTGGTTGCTAAAACATGGGAAACAGGTTTACGTGGCGATTTAGACAACTTACTAGGTAAAGGCGGATTAAAATGGAATTTAGGTTTTTTTCATACCATCAATAACAACGATATTATTTTTCGCCGTGATGCCGCCAGTAGCACCATCAGTCAAGGCTATTTTGATAACGTTGGCAAAACTCGCCGTTATGGTATTGAAGCAGGCACGAGCGCGGATTATCCGCAATTATTCAGTTCAATAGACGATTGGCATTTTGCAACCAATTACACTTATTTGAACGCCCGATTTTTAACGCCGTTTGATGGCTTAAATCCACGCAATCCCAATGAAATTGCCGTCGTTCATAAAGGTTCAAAAATTCCTGGGATTCCAGAACATATCTTCAAAGCATCGGTTGGTGTGGATTTATGGGAGAAATTTTCTTTAGGACTTAATGGGCAATACAGCGGAGATCGCTATTTACGCGGTGATGAAGCCAACCGTAATGCTAAATCATCGGGATATTGGTTATTCAATGCCACTGCCGATTATAAAGTCACTAAAAACTTCACCATCTTTGGCAAATTGGATAATATTTTTGATAAAAATTACAACTCATTTGGTATCTACGGCAATGCCACGCAAGTATTAGGTGACAGCTACAATGACGGACGCTTTTTCTCACCAGGAATGCCAAGAGCAGGCTGGATTGGTGTACGCTTAAGCCTATAAAAAAGCATAGGCGCGTGGATTAAATTATTGAGTATGACTGCCAGTCCTTTAAAGGACTGGCAGTCATACCCACGGCTTTCTCATAAAAATGTCATTGACATCTGGCATAATATAGCAAC
>JBAXNR010000066.1:0-25263 GCA_037133675.1 Methylococcales bacterium | reverse complement strand
CTATGACCTTTTTCCCGCTAACTATGACCTTTTTCCCGCTAACTATGACCTTTTTCCCGCTAACTATGACCTTTTTATTGACACGTCATATTTAAAAATATAATCTTTGGAATTTATAGCTAAGAAAAAATAATTATGAAACAAGAGCTTATTGTTAAGTCAAACACACTTTTGCAGCATCCGCTTTATAAAACTTCTATAGAATTAAAAATCTTCTCCAAAATCGTTTTAGCTATCAGGAAAGCACCAGAAGATGAAATTTTTACTTTTCAGGTTAAAGAGTTAATAGAGGATTTTGGATGTCATCAGGACGAATACGATAGGTTAAAAAAAGTTGCTAAAAATATGTCTGGTAAAACAGTAGACATAAATATGTCTACTGAAAACATCTGTGATATTGTTGTAATTTTTCGTAGGATAACAATCGATAAAAAAGGGGTAATTACCTTTAAAATAGAAGAAGACATAAAACCTTTCATTCTAAATTTAACCAGCAATTTCACTCAATATTTCTTTGAAAACATTGCGCGGCTTAAAAGTAGTTTTTCAATTAGAATTTATGAATTACTAAAGCAATACGAAAAAATAGGTAATAGAAAAATGCCAATAATAGCTCTTAGGCACTTTCTAAATGTTAGTGATGATACATACAGACTTTACGCCGACTTTAAGAAAAAAACTATTGTAGTCGCTCAAAAAGAACTAAAAGAAAAAACAGATATTTGTTTTGAATTTGAAGAAATAAAGATCGGTAGAAAAATCGTAGAAATTAATTTTGTTATTTTGAAAAATAATAAAGGCTCTGCTAAAGATAAAGTAGAAATTTTAACGAAAGTTAATTTACAAACAGAATTACCATTATCTTTAACAGAAGATCAGGAAAGCTTAAGAAACAAATTGGTTAGTCAATACAAGCTATCAGAAAAATCGGCTAATGAATTGGTATTATTAGTAAAAGTTGAACAAATTAAAAATAATATTAACTATGCAGAAAAAGAATACAAAAATGGCAAGATAAGCAAAAATTTCAGCGGTTATTTATTAAATGCCATTAAAAACGATTATGCCAATAATGCCTCAATATCAGTGTTAGATGCCAAGCAACAAAGCGATGATGTTCATAAAAAGCAGTTAAGAGATAAAATAGAAAATCTAAAATCAAAACTTTCTCTGGAATTCAGTAAAATTGAGAAAGCTAAGTTTTTGAATACTCTCAGTGAGAGCGAAAAGGAAGAGCTGACTAATCAGATTCTTGAAGAACTCAAGCTTGATAGCTGTGCTGTTTCGCTGATAAAAAAGAAAGGATTAAGCAGTCCAGTTGCAGGTGTTGGTATCATCAAAAGGATTCCAGGTTTTGAAAAACGAAAACAACAGTTCATAGATGAAAAGCTAAAAGAAGCTGGTTTTTAATCGAATAATACATGATAATCATATAGTTTTTATATGAAAAACAAATATTTATTATATTATAAATATATGTATAATTCTACACGCAACAAGATAGTTAGCTTCATTTGACATATCGCTTATGTGGGGTGAGTTTAAACAAACGTCATCAAAGATACCGTGTCTAAAGTCAAGCGCAAACAGTATAATCAGCATCATAAGGTTTACGAGATTTAAGAACGCCAAAGCATAAATGCACTAATTTTTGCATGGCAGCACATAAAGCCGATCTCTTGGATTTACCACGCTCAAGCAAACGAAGATATAAGGTTTGAATGTGTGGGTTGTAGCGAGTAGCTGTCATGGCAGCCATGTACAGCATGGATCTAATATGACTTAGACCCGCTTTAGAAATGCAACTACGTCCTAATATTGAGGTTCCAGATCGTCGTTGTACAGGCACTAAGCCAAGATAAAATGAGGTAGCCCTGTTGGAAACCCGCTTTAAATCGCTTTTCCATTCAATTTGAGGATATAATTCTTTAGTAGTACTCATCGCTATTTACACAAAATTCTAAACACCCTCGCAACGTGCAATATTTTTTTATTTATTCTTTCGTGTGACAGTGGCACATCTCCAAACTGGATTCTATTGACTTAGATGGTTTTGAAACATGATTAGAGAAACTTCAAATTTTGGCATTGATCCACAGGATTTATCTAGTCCACAGGTATTACTATCAACTCTTCAGGCATTACGTCAGACCGTTGAAAATGAAGGACAAGTCACTTTTAAACAATGGCAGCCGCACATTAAACGATCTGAGTTTCTGCATAGTGCTTTGAATTTAGCTCAGTATCTGGTCTTACGTCGGTATGACTTACGCGACATTCAAGCCGCGCTAATGCCTTGGGGATTATCTTCATTAGGGCGGATTGAAGCACGGGTAATGCCCAATCTCGATGCAGTTATTGCTACTCTGAAAGTAATTTGTGGTGAAAATATTACCGAACCACCTAATCGCCCACCGATTGAAGCCTTTTTTGAAGGTAATCGCTTACTGCGACAACATACCGAAGAATTATTCGGAGCAACTTCGCTTTGTCACAGCGTTAGAATTATGGTCACATTACCCACTGAGGCTGCTACTAATTATGAGTTAGTGCGAGAAATTGTTCGACGAGGGGCAAGCTGTATGCGGATTAACTGCGCTCATGATACGCCAGAGATTTGGCAGCACATGATTGATCACATACGGCAAGCGGAACAGGAGAATGGAACGCGCTGTAAAATCATGATGGATTTAGCGGGTCTCAAAATCCGCACAGGCTCAGTGTTTACGCCACTGGGTAAAAAGCGGGTATTTCGCGGCGATCATATTTTGCTAACGCGGTGTGTGTGTGAACCCGAAAATAAAGAGGAATCAGGTGAGCCTATCGAAGCACCTGTAGAAAATTTTCAAACCTGCTGTACAGCACCTGAAGTCATTGATTTATTGGAAATGAACGCTCCCGTGTATATCGATGATGGCAAGATTAGAACTCGTGTGATTGACACTCGATACCCATTATCCAATGGGCAATCAGGACTGTTGTTGCAAGTGACTCATGCCAGCCCTAAAGGGGTCAAACTTCGCCCTCAAAAGGGGTTAAATTTCCCCAACACGATATTACCGTTCAGCCCGCTCACTACAAAAGACTTATGTGATCTGGACTTTATTACCGTTCACGCAGATATTATTGGCTACTCTTTCGTGCAACGCGCTACCGATATTGAACTACTGCAACAAGAGTTAAATCGACGTTCCAGAGCAAGCTTACCTAGCCCAGCAATTGTAGCAAAAATTGAAACGGCGATAGCGGTTGGCAATTTGCCAGAATTAATCATTCATGCTGCGGGTAAACAATCGTTTGGTGTCATGATTGCCAGAGGCGACTTAGCCGTTGAAATTGGCTACCAGCGATTGACAGAAATTCAGGAAGAAATCCTTTGGCTTTGCGAAGCGGCTCATGTTCCCGTAATCTGGGCAACGCAGGTACTGGAAAGCTTGGTTAAAAAAGGAATGCCTTCACGCGGTGAGATGACAGACGCGGCTATGTCTGAACGCGCTGAGTGCGTTATGTTGAACAAAGGACCGTTTATCGCCGAAGCTATTAGCATTTTGAATGATGTACTCACTCGTATGGAAGCCCACCAATTGAAAAAAACGCCTCAATTACGCGCATTGCATTCTTGGTAAATCTATTCATGTGAGATTATCATTAAGGAGGCTACTTTGTCGTTGCTAGTGTTCAATAGGTATCTACATAATTGGAGTTTTGACCTGCGATGACCATAAAAGCTGATTCCCAAAACAAAACGATATTTTAGGAGTATGTGGGGATGGAAAGGAAACTCCGCTAGTTTACTTCATACGACTTCACCCGTTTCGCCATTATTATCCGAAAACCTCATTCAGATCGCTCAAGACAACATAGAAACGGTATTAGAAATGCTCAATACCTCTTTCGAGGGCTTAAGCGAACTCCAGTCTAACCTTCGACGGGGCAAAATTAGACTGAATGAAATTGCCCGTGAGAAACCGCCAAAGTGGTACATCCAATTTTTGAAGACCTTTCAAAATCCCCTAGTGATTTTATTGATTGTTCTGTCAGCTATTGCTCTGTTAACTGAAGATATTAAAGCCGCTGTGATTATTTTCAGTATGGTGGTTTTCAGTGTAGTTCTACCGTTTTCTCAAGAATTTCGCTCCAGTCAGGCGGCTGAAAAACTACGCGAAATGGTTCATACAACGGCGACTGTAATCCGAAAATATCCGCGTAAAGATTTAAGCTCGATGGGGTTTTTGCGCCATACTAATCGGTGCTGTTTTCCAAATATCATCACAATATTCACGAATCGCCCGATCCGAGGAAAATAGTCCAATCCGTGCCACATTAAGAATGGACATACGACTCCAGTCGTTTGTGTTTTTGAACCTGCGTCCGATTTCCTCCTGACAACTCGCGTAGCTGGTGAAGTCGGCGCAGATTAAATAGGGATCGTGATTCCAGATATTATCGAGAAAGGGCGCGAACAAGTCTCTGTCGCCGCGTGAAAATAAACCCGATGACAGCAGGTCGAGTGCCTCGCGTAGCTCAGGGGTATGTTCAATCAGGTTTCTACTGCTATAACCGTTAGCTTGCAGAGACTGTACCGCTTCTACGCTGAGTCCAAATAAAAAGAAGTTCTCTGCACCTACTTCTTCTCTTATCTCCACATTTGCACCGTCCAGCGTGCCAATAGTCAACGCGCCATTCATCGAGAATTTCATGTTGCCCGTACCAGAGGCCTCCATGCCCGCAGTGGATATTTGCTCGGATAAATCGGCGGCGGGATAAAGCCGCTGTCCCAGTTTGACATTCATGTTCGGCACGAATACTACCTTAATGTATTTATTAACCTGCGGATCGCTGTTAATAACCTCTGCCACTGAGTTAATCAGTTTGATAATCAGCTTAGCCATACGGTAACTGGGTGCTGCCTTGCCGCTGAAAATAAAGGTGCGCGGTGTAATGTCCAGATGCGGATTTTGTTTGAGCTGATGATAAAGACTGATGATGTGCAATACGTTCAGGTGTTGGCGTTTATATTCGTGAATACGCTTCGCCTGAATGTCGAACAGGCTATCGGGATCGACCGAAACCCCTGTCGTTTGCTGAATATAGTCTGACAATCTGGACTTGGCTGTGCGCTTGACTTGATGCCAACGCAAACGAAAGTTGGCATCGTCCGCGTAGGGTTCTAATTGGCGTAATTGCTCCATATTGCGTAGCCAACCCGTACCGATGCTGGAATCAATCAATTCTGCAAGCGAGGGATTTGCCAGTGCAATAAAGCGGCGTGGTGTAACGCCGTTGGTTTTGTTGCTGAATTTTTCTGGCCAGACCTTATAAAAATCTTGCAGCACGGTTTTTTTCAACAAATCACTGTGCAACGCAGCAACACCGTTAATGGCGAAGCTACCCACACAAGCCAGATTCGCCATGCGCACCCGTTTTTCACCTGCGTCGTCGATGATGGAAATGCGGGCGAGACGGGCATTATCATTCGGAAAATGCCAGCGCATTTCGTCCATAAAGCGGGCGTTAATCGCGTAGATAATTTCCAGATGACGCGGCAAAATACGTTTAAATAATGGTAGCGACCACGTTTCCAATGCCTCAGGTAGCAAGGTGTGATTGGTGTATGCGAAGGTGCGCATTGTGATATTCCACGCAGTCTCCCAGTCTATCTGGTGGTCGTCTACCAATAGCCGCATCAGTTCGGGAATGGCAATCGCGGGGTGGGTGTCGTTGAGTTGCGCGACGAACTTGTCGGCAAAATCGGTGAGATTGCCTTGGTCACGCAACGTCATTTGAATCATGTCCTGCAACGAACAGCTAACGAAGAAATATTGTTGCCGCAAGCGTAATTCTTTGCCGATTTCAGGCTCATCATTGGGATACAGGACTTTACTGATATTTTCGGCAATGACCTTGTCACTCACCGCACCCTGATAATCACCCTGACTGAATGCCAGTAAATCGAACGGCTCGCGTGCTTCGGATTTCCACAATCTGAGCAGATTGGCATTAGCAACACCATAGCCCAGAATAGGCGTGTCGTAGGCTAATCCATAGATAATCGTTGCGGGAATCCAGCGTGATTGCTTTGCATCATCTAAAGTGTGTTCAATGTGACCATCCATCTTCACTGGGTATTTAATTTGTCGATTGGGCAGTTCCCACGGATTACCATTACGCAACCACGCATCGGCAATCTCAATCTGCCAACCATCACGAATTTCCTGATCGAAAATACCGTATTCATAACGTAGACCATAGCCAATAGCGGGAATTTCAAGCGTCGCCAGCGAATCCATGTAACAGGCTGCGAGTCGTCCCAGTCCGCCATTCCCCAAACCTGGCTCCAGTTCGGTCTCCAGAATAGTGTCTAAGTCCAGCCCCAGATTTTGCAATGCCTCGCGGGTGTGATCCCAAGTATTACCCCACGCATCTAAATTGAGAATGTTATTGCCAAGATGCGGGCCCAACAAAAATTCTGCTGATAAATAAGCCACCGTTCTGGCATTGGATTGTCGATAACGCTCTGTGGAAGATACAAATCGGGCGAGTAAGCGATCACGAATCGTATAGGCAAGAGCCGTGTAATGATCTACAGGTGAAGCATCCTCAAGCCGCCTGCCCACGACATAAAACAAATTGTCCATGAAGGAATGCTGTATGGCTTCAACGGATCGGGCAATACGGGTGCTTAGTGATTGTTCAGCGATGTCAAACATGAAATATCCTCAGTAGGGTAACAACTTTGTTATAACGGGGTGGTAGAGGTGTACAAACAACTATATAGACTATCTGACTATAAACAAGCATGATGACTATAAAATGACAGCGTATAGAAGACTAGGCGTAAGGATGGTTCTGTCGCAAAATTTGTCAGTCTGATTGATACCCCCTGATTTTAGAAATTGAAAAACTGATGACTGGGTGCGTTTAACCAAACGACACTAAAGATCCAATGAGATTTTAGCTTATGCCTTGTACCATCTCTAAGCTGTCTGAGAGTAAAGCCGTTGACCGTCCATAAAATGCACCCCCTGCAATAACAATAAACATAACAGCATTGACAATGAGGACGGCTTTAAGCGTTCCCCGCTGTTTTTCTCGCAATTTTCCAATTGCACAGTTATTGTCACAACATGAAGCCATATTTAATTTACCCGTTTATTTTGTGTGCATTTGATGACCTGAATGTCCTTCGACAGCATGGCGTGCATGGTCGCTTAATTGGGCATCAAACCATTGATGAATTGCCTCGATAACCTTCACGTCTTTACTGGCATAATTAATTTCTGCACCATTGGGTAGTTCTTTATATTCGATGCTGATTTGTTCAGGCTTTGTATTACGCAATACGTCTAAACCTGCCATATCTTTACCATGAATTTTAGCGGGATTAGAAAAATCACCTTTTTTAAATTCAGATGAAATTTTGGACAAATGCTGACGTATTAACTTGATTTGTTCGTTATTATTTGGGTCTTTTACGATTACTTGTTGCAACCACCTTGTTCAGTTTTAGAAAAAACGTGTGTGGTTTGTTCCAAATCAAACGGCATCACATGAGAGCCACGCTCTACAACTTCATCAAGTCGCTGTTCACTGGCTTTTTCTACTGCATGAACGGGAATTGTTACCAGCGTTGCCACTAAAAGCGTTGCTATTACTAATGGTTGTTTCATTTTTTACTCGCTCGTTTCTGGTTGTGTCGGTTATAAGTATTAGTATATTAGAATATACTAAAATCAAAGATACCGTACTTAAAATGATACTGTTTTTTCCGCCCACTCGACCATATTCACACAATCAACCATTGTAGATATTGGGCAAATATCCGTTTCATTCTGGTTTTGTGCATTAAGTTATAGGAATTGTTTGTTTCAGGTGCTGTTTCAGGAGGTGTCTGGCTTGGTGCTGTGCTAGTGCTACCAGATTCTGCTGAGCAATTCCTTTGTGACTTGCTGATAGTCCCATCATTGCAAACGAATTGTGCGCCGTCACAACGGGCAATACCGCCTTTCTTGCCTGAGCATGGAGTGTTTGCCGCGTTACTGGCTATCGGCAAAAGTAGAATTGCCGCGAAAATAAGGCTTAAAGCGTGTGTGTTGTTTCGTAATTTCATGGTTATATCCATAGATGTTGTGATAGGATAGCGACACACTTATTTATCGCTAGATGTCGATAGATGAGCTAGGTCTCGCTTTTGGCTGGTGTTCGATACGTCAACAAAAGTGAGTAACTGCCCTGCTATTGCGATGAACGTCAATACTGGGCGGTTAGAGTCCTTGGTAATGTTCGATACGTTACCGAGGTCTCGAACCGTAAAAATTCCCCATCTCGTTATTCATCAAAGTAATCATAAAATCACCTCATTCAACGCTGGCAACGCATTAACGATTTTCACCGTCTCAACACTTACCCGCACGATGCGCTTCACCAAGTCGATAATGTAACGCGGTCTTATTTACCCGCCAACTCATTAGCTATCATTTCAGCTTGTTTCAACACCGTCTCAGTAGCGAGTAGCTGCATATCAGGTGGATAGCCGTATTGTCTTAATATTCTTTTGACGATGACTTTCAATTTAGCGCGTACACTTTCTTTAATCGTCCAATCAATAGAAGCGTTCTCGCGGATTTTTTGCGTTAGCACAACGGCTAATTCGCGTAATTTGTCATGCTGCATGAGTTGTTTCGCGCTGTCATTACTGGCAACGGCGGTATAAAACGCATATTCAAAATCGGTTAAGCCCATGTGCTTCTTTTCATCATCGGAAGCGGTGATTTCCTTACTGATTTTAATCAATTCGTCAATGACTTCGGCGGCAGTCAGGATTTTGTTTTGATATTTCTTGATGGTGTTTTCTATCATTTCCATCAAGGTTTTACTCTGTACCAGATTGGTTTTAGCACGAACTTTTAAATCATTATTGAGTAATTTTTTCAGCACTTCCAACGCCACGTTTTTATGCTTCATGCCTTTAATTTCGGCTAAAAAATCCTCGGACAAAATAGAAATATTGGGCTTTTTAATACCCGCTGCATCAAATATATCAATCACCTGTTCAGACACTAAGGCTTTATCAATTATCTGCTTAATGGTGGTTTCCAGATCAATATTACTTCCGCCTTCCCCGATGCTCTCAAATTTGGCTAACCGCGCTTTGATTGCCTGAAAAAATGCCACTTCGTCTTTAACTGCCATTGCTTGCTCGTGTGGAATAGCAATGGCAAAGGCTTTTGATAAGGCGGTTACTTGTTCGATATAACGTTTTTTGCCGTTGTCTAAACCTAAAATATGGTTTTCTGCGGCAAGTATTAACGCTAATTTCTGCCCAGTGTCGGCGGTGAAATAATCGTGATAAGCAAAGCCGTGATACATCGCCACGACGACTTCCATTTTTTCTAATAACACAGCAACCGCTTGTTCTTGCAATAAAGTTGGGTCGCCTTTACCTCCTGCATCCGAATAAAACGCTAACGCCTTTTTCAAATCGGCGGCAATGCCTAGATAATCCACCACTAAACCCGCTGGCTTATCCAAATAAACCCGATTAACCCGCGCTATGGCTTGCATCAAACTGTGTCCCTGCATCGGTTTATCGATGTACAAGGTGTGCAGACTGGGAGCATCAAAACCCGTTAGCCACATATCACGGACTATGACTAATTTTAACTCGTCGTTATTGTCTTTGATGCGTGTTGCCAATAGCCTACGTTGCTGTTTGGTGGTGTGATGTTTAGCCAGTTTGTAACCGTCCGATGATGCAGCGGTCATGACAACCTTAATCACCCCCTTGTTTAAATCGTCTGAATGCCATTCAGGTTTGATTTTGATGATTGCTTCGTACAAATCAACCGCAATACGGCGTGACATACTGACAATCATGCCTTTACCTGTAAATACTTCCTGCCGTGCTTCAAAGTGGCTAACAATATCCTGAGCGATATTATTTATACGCTGTTCACTGCCTATCAAGGCTTCAATTTTTGTCCACTTGCTTTTAGCCTGTTGGGTTTCGGCTTGTTCGTCTTGTTCCAGCTCTTCGTCTAATTCGGCAATCAGTTGTTTGCCTTCATCACTCAAGGCAACTTTAGCTAACCGACTTTCATAATAAATGCTCACGGTTGCGCCATCTTCTACCGCTTGGGCTATGTCGTAAATATCAACATAGTTACCAAAAACGGCTGGCGTATTAACATCGGTTTTTTCAATCGGTGTGCCAGTAAAGCCTAGATAAGTTGCACTGGGTAAGGCATCGCGTAAATATTTGGCAAAGCCGTACACGACTTTTTTACCAATCACTAAGCCGTTAGCGTCTTTTTCGTCAATGGTTCTAGCGGCAAAGCCGTATTGTGTGCGGTGTGCTTCATCAACAATCACTACGATATTACGGCGCGTTGATAAAGCATCGTAGACATTGCCCTCTTCGGGTTGAAACTTTTGAATAGTGGAAAAAATAACCCCACCAGAAGCCACCTGCAAAAGTTCTTTTAATTGCTGCCTGCTCTCCGCCTGTTTCGGTTCTTGGCGTAATAACTGCGTGGTTGCGGCAAAGGTATCGAACAATTGATCGTCTAAGTCGTTGCGGTCAGTAATCACTAACACGGTCGGATTAGCCAGCATCAACACCACTTTGCCCGTGTAAAACACCATCGACAAAGATTTTCCGCTGCCTTGCGTGTGCCAAACCACCCCCGCTTTTCGGTCGCCTTGGGGTTGGTCTTTAACGCTACCCACGCCATAACTTTCGGGTGATTCCTGCACCAGATTAGGTTCAGCGGTCGCGCGTAATGTGGAAACAATCGCCGCATTCACCGCGTAGTATTGATGATAAGCCGCTATTTTCTTAACCGTGCTAATACTGATAATGCCCGTCTGTGGGTCTTCCTTTCTGGATTTCTCAAACACCACAAAATGCCGCACTAAATCCAACAAGGTGGTTTTATTCAATAAGCCATTAATCAATATTTCCAACTGACTGACGTGTGCGATTTCACTAACACCATCAACACTTTTCCACGCCATAAAACGGCTTAAATCTGCCGACAATGAACCCGCTTTCGCTTCTAATCCATCGGAAATAACCAGCAAGGCGTTATAAGTAAACAGGCTAGGAATCGTGTGTTTGTAGGTGTCTAGCTGTTGATAGGCGGCTTTAATCGTGGCGTTTTCATCGGTGGGATTTTTTAACTCAATCACCACCAACGGCAAGCCATTCACAAACAGCACTAAATCAGGGCGTTTGTTTTGCTGGTTCTCAATCACGGTGAACTGATTGGCAACAATGAACTCGTTATTGTCGGGATTGGCAAAATCAAGCAACCACACTAAATCCCCGCGCTCTTGGCTGTGTTGGTTATAACTGACTTTCACGCCTTCGGTTAAGGCGCGGTGAAACGTTTCATTATTGGCTAAGGTATCGGGGGATTGAATGCGGGTAATGTCTTTAACGGCTTGCTGTCTGGCAAGTTCTGGAATGCTGGGATTAATACGCTTAACGGCGGCGGTTAAGCGGTCAATCAATACCACTTCATCATAACGGATACGTTCAGGATGCTTGCCGTCTGGGGCAATATCGGGGGCGTGAATGGTGTGATAGCCTAAGCGTTCAAATAATTGAATGGCGAAATCTTCAACGGCAGATTCGGTTAAACGGGTCATTGGTAATTTACCCGCACTTCGCCGCTCATGAGTTTTGGTAATAGATTATCGCGGAGGGTTTCTAGGGTTTGGATTTGTTTTTGATTATTGAATTTTTTGTGAAAATAAACCGCTATTTGTTTTTCAAATTCAATTATCTTTATTTCTTTTGGAATAGAAACAGTATTTTCTTGAAAAGTCGATGTGGTAATCGTATCAAAAACACTGCCGTAAGCCGACGATTGAAGCTCACTTACTACATGATTTATCAGTAAATAAGTGAAGAAAAAACAGTTATTAATTTTCGGTAAAATTCCATAGTTTGATTGACTATAAGCCATTTCTTTTGATAACAAACAATATTTACCTACTGTTCCTCTTGCTGAAATTACCGTTGCGTATTTAGGTAATAATTTTGCTGAACTATTATTAAGCCCGTTTTGAGTAATCGTTTTGTCAGAAGATATAATAAAAGATTTATGGTTCGAGGCTATATCGCCGCCTGATAGCCAAGGAATATCACCATCCCAGTATTCTTGCGTAGATGTTTTAGGCGTTCCACCGCCTACCAATTGAACAACATCAAGTAAACTTTTTTCTTCCCAATCCTCCTGCGCTTCAATCACAAACCACTGTTTAAAAAGCATTTCAGCCATTGCTTCGAGGGTTTTATTTTGGCGGTGCAGTAGGTCTATTTTATCGTCCAAACTACTGAGAACGGCGGCAATGGCTTTTTGTTCTGGTAAGTTTGGAATAGTAAATTCTAAATTTTGTAAATCAGAGCCTTTTATACCAGCGGCGGCGACTTGTTGAACAATTGTGCTAACTGTTCCCTTACCTATGGGAGATTTAAAAAGATAATAAATAAAATCAGGATTTGCTTTATTTTTATCAATTCGGCAGCGTATTAAATGACTTTCAAAAACAGTTTCTTCTTTTCCCTTAAAAATAGAAATTTTACCCGCGCCTTCCTCGGTTAAAGATTGACGCGCAAATAATAAATCATCATAACTTAACAGTGAGTTTTTAATTTCATTTTCACTAACAGGGACGCACTCCATTGGAGTTTTATCATCAATAAAGTTGAATCCAAAAATTTCTTTCATATTAACCATTCGTAAACCACTGCCACGAATTCTTGATGGTTTAGTAAGTCCATTTTTTAACGGAATTAAAAATAATTCTTTAAATTTACACTCCCGCCACTCACTCATAACTCAATCCTTGCCCTGTCATACCGTATGTTCCTGTAACCATTCTCTCAGCGCGTCATTAATACGCCCCTGCCAATTATTACCCGCAGCCCGAAAAGCTGAAATAATATCGGCATCATAATCAATGGCGATAGTCACCTTTTGGCTTTTATCTGATTTGATTAATTGCGGAAATAATTCTGCCGCCGTTTTCGCCTCGCTAAACATTGCCGCCGTCCATTCGGGGTTTTCATCATCAATCAATTCTGGATTAGGTTTGTTGTTCATAATTTATTACCTCGCGTTTATTCGCTTTTCTAAGACTGATAATGCGCAACACATCATCACGCACTGTAAAAACCATTGAATATAATCTATCGCCAATATAGCCCAAGGCAATAAACCGCGCCTCGCCATAATCCTTGCGTGTATCTGCCCAAATCTTCGCCGTTGTTAAATCAAAATTCGCCGCTAACTCAAAACTAATACCCCGTTCACGGATATTTTTCTCATTTTTCGCGCTGTCAAATTCGATATTCATTTATCAATGTCATCCCATAAAGTTTCAACTGGGTAATATTCACCACGTTGCATTTCTTGCCAACCCATACTAAAACTTTCTACGGCATTATTAAACCGTTCTACTGCGCATTGAGGAATAGCCTGTTCCATTTTTTTAAGTGATACGCTTTTTTCAGAAGTCAAAATACCGCATAACTCTTCAAATTTTTTATTCATAATTCAATCCTCGCCAGATTTTCCATAATCGCCTTATTCAATTCTGCTTCTTCGTTTAATTGCGCTGCAAATTCGATTTTTAACGCACTAAACCGCTCGTTAAAATTAAAATCATCCTCTTCATCAGGCAAACCGACATAACGCCCCGCAGTCAGCACACAATCCAATTCTTTGACCCGTTCAATGGATGCTGAACAACAAAAACCCTTGATGTCTTCATAGTCGCCGTCTGGATTTCGCCAATTGTGGTAAGTATCGGCAATTTGTTTTATATCCGCTTCGGATAATTCACGCGTGCGGCGATTGATTAAATGCCCTAGGTTGCGTGCATCGATAAACAAAATTTCGCCGCTACGGTCTTTAAACTGCCCACTGCTACGGTTACGCCTCATAAACCACAAAGCGGCTGGAATTTGGGTATTTAGGAACAATTTAGCGGGTAAATTAACGATACAGTCAATTACGTTGCCATCTTCAATCAACGCACGGCGAATTTCACCCTCGCCACTGCTCTTAGAAGTCAACGCGCCTTTTGACAACACAACCCCCGCTTGTCCATTGGGGGCTAAGTGATAGATGAAATGCTGTAGCCACGCAAAATTGGCATTCCCTGCGGGTGGTGTGCCGTATTGCCAGCGTCCATCACCGCGTAATAATTCGCCGCTCCAGTCACTGACATTAAACGGTGGATTGGCAATAATAAAATCGGCTTTTAAATCTTTGTGTGCGTCGTTTAAAAACGAACCTTCGTTGTTCCATTTCACCTGTGAGCTATCAATGCCACGAATGGCAAGGTTCATTTTGGCTAGTCGCCAAGTGGTTTGGTTGCTTTCCTGCCCGTAAATTGAAATATCATCAAGTCGCCCTTGATGCTCTTGGATAAACTTTTCCGACTGTACGAACATTCCACCCGAACCACAACACGGATCAAATACCCGCCCTTTGTACGGTTCAAGCATATTAACCAACAATTCAACGATACTGCGCGGCGTGTAGAACTGCCCGCCCTGTTTGCCTTCAGCTAACGCAAATTCACCCAAGAAATACTCGAACACATGACCTAACACGTCTGCACTACGCGATTTAGCATCACCCAGTGCAATATTGGCAATTAAATCAATCAAGCCGCCTAAACTGGTTGGGTCAAGGTTGGATTTAGCAAATCCTTTGGGCAAGACACCGCCTTTAAGCGCGGTGTTTTCGTGTTCGATAACATCCATTGCAGCATCAACCAATGTGCCGATATGGGGCTGTTTGGCGTTCGCTTGTAGATATGACCATCGGGCTTCTTGCGGAACGAAAAAGATATTTTCGGCTTGGTATTCGTCGCGGTCTTCGGGATCGGCTCCTGCATACTCGCCTTCACCTTGTACCAGTTTGGCATGATGTTCTTCAAACGAATCGGATATGTACTTGAGAAAAATTAACCCTAGAACAACGTGCTTGTATTCAGCGGCATCAATGTTTTTCCGTAATTTATCAGCGGCTTTCCAGAGTTGTTTTTCTAACGGTTCTTCGTTGGTAGGTTTAGCTTTTGCCATGTTGGTTTTTAGTGTTAATAAAAACCCGCATTGTAGCGGGTTTGAGTTAGATGCTTGTAATGCTTTTCTAGGTGATTAGAACAACAAATCTATTGAGTATCCGTTTTAACGGTTTCTACATCGACTTCTATTTTTGCCTAATGTCTGTTCTATTCACCAAAGTCTATTGTTTAGTAATCTACAATAAAAATTTAAAAATATGTTATTTAGATAAAATTAGCTGCTAATTCTGCTAATTTAGCAGAATTAGCATGATTATTTAATCATGAAATAATAGATATTCGGCATTGTTAGTTAATAATAGCTGTTAAAATATTAGCGATATGAGAGGGTCGGAAAAGATGTCAAGATGTCCTTGTGCCAAAACGAGCAGTGTCGCAAAGATGGAATCGTTGGAGGAAGACAGCGTTATCGTTGTAAGAATTGTAACCATAGGCACACAGTGGCATACAAATGGTATAAAACGCCAAGCGTTGGCACTGTATATGAAAGGCTTAGGTTTTTGGTCGATTGGAAGACTATTGAACTGTTCACACGTTGACCTAAAGCGAATAATGTAAGGTTAAGCCTTGGTGCATTTTGTTAAAAATCTTTTGAGCGACTACTTACTATAGCTAAGGCACAATAAAATGATTAGAAAAATCTTTAAAACTATCGCCTTTATTAGCTTTGTAGTCGTTCCTACATAATCAATTTATAGTGCGCCAGCTATAGTCTTCTTCTTCGGGGAAATAATGATTCATAATCCCTGGGTACTGGAAAGAAATTCGGGTTTAATAACACACATTGTGTTTTTTCATCTAACTCTATACGGATTTTATTCTGGGAAATGAGTGTACTTAGTGCATCATCTCGTCTTAATTTATTATTGCGAAGTTGGTTGGGGGCGTATTGTGCAATTTTTCTCTTTTCAATAGCGTACATACCAGAATGATTTTGACACCATCTTAGTAGGCACTGCTCCAGTTCAGCGGCATCTGAAACCTCAATTGGAATCGCTGGATTTTTTGTGAATAGCCGTTTGAACTCGTGCATATACCAGCTACATATTTCTTCTGCCTCATATTCGGCTTCATGAATAATGTCTCCTTGTCGTCCTTCAAAAAAGTGAAACAGAGCTGCCATTCGAGCTAGGTTTGTAGAAATTTTTGAAGCACCATCATCAACGTCAGAGAAATATCTTCCCGTCTTTATATCCCATTCGACATCGTTACGAAAGGTGAACCAATAATTTTTCGCTTCTTGTGAAAACTCTAGGATAGGTCTTGTTTGCCTTCCTTGATCCACGTCTAATTTATCCTGCGTCAATATTTCTGTAATGCGCTGCTGAAATTTCGTTAGATGAATCCAGCTCTGGGGTTGATTATTCAAAACTCTTGAACCCTTCGTCGTGAATGGAAATGCAACAAGACATCGCGCAATAAAACCAATGTCTCGCGCATTTTTGCCACGACCTTTAACATAATCATCTAGTATCTTTCCTTGAACCATCAGGGAAATAGTTAATCTGGCATCTTTAACTTTAAAGCTGGGTGAACTAACACGATCAACACTGAGTGTTGAGCCATCCCACAACTGATTAAGCATTCCTAAATCATTCATTGCTCTACCTCGAAAGAGACTACCTGCTTCATCTGAAATCAGACCAGCAGAGAGCCAATTTTCGTGTAAATCTAACGCAATCTTTGCAGGCGTAGTATTACTAAATATCAATTTATATTTTCGTTGTGCTGGTAGTTCTTTTAATAAATGACCTTCCAATTTTTGTTTAAGATTCTCGAATTCCGCGTTGAGCAAATCTAATTGTTCGGGATCATCAGAGGATAAATTTTTTTTCCTATTCTTTTTAATAGCGACTTCAATTTCTTTATGCTCAATCGCCCATACACTGCGATGCGTCTTTTGTTGAACCAATTCATCCTTTAATTTCCTAGCTTCATTTTCCTCAAAGTCACTAATAGGCTGTGTGAAATAATGATCCACTGGCGTTTTACCTTCACCCGAATCTGCAACCAATAACATGAATAAAGAACAGGGGGATACCGATCCCATTGGCAGGCGGACATCAATAGAGTTTTGGCAAGCCAGTGAAATTGCTCCCAAAGCCGATGAAACAATGAGTGGCAGTGGAAACTTGGTATTATCCCGCATTTCCAGCACGGCGTTTTTAATTAGCGGTGGAAGATATTCGACTGGAAAGCGATCACGGTTAGGTAAGTTCATTTCTATATTTCTGGTTGAAACCACCATTTTTAGACGGTGTTTTTGATTTAGATTTTCCCAGCGCATTTAGCGTTAGTCACTTCGCTATCATTGCATAAATGATTATTTGTGCAACAGCATCTTTCTCAAAGCCAGAGAATTCAACTTAAATTGATCTATGACCATTGCTCCCTAAACCACTGGTTACGCACAAAACGAAATATAAACTCGTTAAAGATTTTGCATTGACATCACAATTCGTAATCATCATAAGTCTGCAACACCTCTTCCTGAGTAATGCCCAGATAACGTAGCGTTGAGGTGGTATTGGAATGATTCAACACTTTGGCAATCTTCTCAATTGGTACGCCGTCCTTGTACATTGCCATGCCACGAGATTTACGCATACTGTGAGTATTGATCGACAGCCCTAATACATCACCTGCGTCTTTAAATACCCTGCTCACAGAGACCCGACTAATGGGTTTATCGTTGGCTCGATTGCAATGCACTTGAAACAACCACACATCATTCGGATGTTCCTGCTGCCGTCTAGCAATCACAGCAATAGCCGTTGCATTCAAGCGAATCAATTTTTGTTTGCCCGTTTTCGCTTCAATCAATTTCAGCGAGCGTTCTTCCAGATTCAAATCACTGTATTTCAATTTGAGCAGATCACTGATGCGCAGTGATAAATTCACCCCGACTTTCCAGATGTCGGCATACAGTTGTCCGAACTTGTTGGTCAGCACAGCGTGCATCATTTCAATTTGGGTTTTACTGGCAGCGTCAACGGATTGCATTTTATGTGTTATTTTTTGGATAAAGTTAATATGTGTTACATAGAGTAGCAAGCCTAAGGTGTGAAATCAATAAAATCAGTGAGTTGCTAAGTAACAAAATAATATTGTGTTACTTAAGCATTGAATAGCGCAGGTAAGTGTCGTGGGACTTTAGTATCGTTTGATTAAACGCACCCTTCTTCAATTTTTTATCCAAGCAGCAAAATGTTCAAGAGTGAAAAAAAGCACTACGTTGTCTTGCGCAGAGTCCATTTTTACTTCTGCTAGCATCCCATTATGGTCGATGAAAATTGTACCTTCAGCATTATTCGGAAACTTTCTAGTTACTGACTTGGCAGTCACCAAGGCATCTTTGATAGCTTTGGACGACAATCGATCACCAAAATAATCATGGTGGAAAGTGCAGAGTACAACAAGGTTTTTTGCACCAATAGCCCCTTTATTTTGTAAGTGCTGAACATGATGCGCTTCGATCAGCTTCTTACGAACAGATGGTAAGTAAACATAAGAATGGGGTGGTGCTGCTTCGTTGGGATCATATTGACCTAGGCAAGCTTGGCAATGCCAAGCGTAATGACTCTCCTTGAGTGCTCGTATTTGTTCTGCCTCTTCAATGCTATTTCTCTGATTGTCGGTCGATGAAGGAGTATGAACTCCTTTTGCTGGAGTTCGTTTTTTGCCAGATAGCTTGGTCACATCGGAAATATCGCCTAGTGGCTTTGGTTGAGGAATAACTGGCTCCAATTTATCACGGCTGATCCCGTGTCCCTTTTTTGGAGGTTCTTGTATTGATTCATCTTCCTCATCTAGCGAACTTTCCTCCTCTCCTTCGTTGTCATCTTCTGAATCTACGTTAAAATCGAAGAAAATTGGTTTATGGCGACTCTCAATAGCCTGAAGTAACCCAAAAGAAAAAAGTTGACTACTGTTTTCGGCAAACAAATAATCTGCTAACGCTTTATAAAAAGCGAGTTTATGATCCGCCTTTTTGTCTATGATTAACAAATGAGTCGGTTCATCTACACCACTTTCTACCGCAACCTCATATTTGTGCTTTAAAACTGAATATACAGCACTCAATCGACCAGCGATACGGACTCCTTTGAGCGTTTTAAGCCGTTGTCGCCAATCTCTACGCAGTACAGACAGTGGCACCTCGTATTCTGGAAGTGTATGTGTTAGATAAGTCATGACTTCTTTTGATTGTGCCAAGCTGAATAACGTATCCAGTTTCGGATCATTTTTAACACCATCCGAGGTCAATATTTTAATCGGACATCCAGCCTTCTCGCGTAGTGATGGCACAATTTCTCGCATTACATCAAGAACAGAACCTCCAACACCTTTAACAGAAGTGATTACAAGGCGAGTCGAAGAGTTGTTGACGATAAGTTTGTCATGAATTTCCCGAAAGTCGGGCAGGAAAACAGTCGAACTCCCTCTTGTTTTTTCATAACTCAGCAGATCGAAGTCTACAGTGCTTCCGCGTACTGGAATGCAGCGAATAGTCGGATAATCTTTAATCCATTTTGATGGACCATGCCGCCTTTCTCCCCAATGTCGGATAATCTGCGGGAGATGGTGCAGTTGCTGGTCTTTTTTTTGTTTCGATAGCCAGTCAAAAAAACTGCGTGATAACTCTTCGCGGAGTGCTTGACGGACTACTCCTATTTGTCCAAGAAGCAAAGCTCGTTCTGGAATTTCAGGAGAGACCTCAAGAGCAATTTTCCACTTACCCCACCAGTCGGTTGAGCTAGGAAAAGTAAGTGTATTAGGAGCCATCGCTTTTTCTTTAACCATGATTATCGGTTCTCCCGATAGATCGGCTAAATCGTACCCAAGTGATTTATAGACTTCAAGGCGGTTGAAAAGAAACGCTTGATTTGTATCCGAAACCAAGGCTCGCACAAGAGCCGCTTTGCTCGGTTTTTGATGCGCCCCTAACAATTCGTATATTTTGATAAAGATACCAGCCACAACATCACTTTTGAGTAATTCACAATGTTCAATATCGCGGGTTGGAGAATGAATATCTACAATAGGTTTGTACTCATGTGATCGTGTGAACGTTTGGTGTCCCTTTGCAATCACCTTAATGTCATACTCATCAAGCTGAAGCTGCCCCAATGCTTTCTCAATTTGAGAAACCCTATTAATGGCTTCTTCTACTTGTGTAGCTTTCAAAAGCTCAGAGATAGTCTCTGTCTGTTTCAGATACCAATTTCTTAATTCAATATCGGATGGCTTGGTACGCAAACGTAAAGCACCATTGTGGCTTCGTCGCAAACCAGGGAAAGAAACAACCTCTTCCGCTGGGGCTATATTTGCCAAATGAACTAAATTTCGTAACCCCAGCGATGTTGACCAACAATAATCGTTAAGTACCCGATATTTGTCATCCACTCCACGCCAAATTGGATATTTCGCGATATTAGCTAAAGTTGTTGGTGCTAAATCTGAATGCGATTTACGCAACCATATAAAAAAGCTTTGTCGGCTAGCGACACTGACTTTACTAAAGTCTTTGTTAGAAACAAACTCGTCTAAGTTGAATACCAGAATTTTGAGTGAGCTGTCCTTCAGCAGATTTAGCTTTGATAGTTTGGAATGGAGAATATCTGGTTTGGCAATACTAGGTATAGTGGGTACTGGTTTAGCACTACGTCTAACATCCGCCCAATGAGCTACGGTGTCCTCTTTGGTAGGAAGTCTCCCTTCTGCTTTCAGTTTCTGAACTAAGTCTGTTGGTAATTGCTTGCGATGACGTGAAGTTTCTAAAGCTTTTAATACATCAGTTACATTCTCTATCCACTCAATCGTTGCGTCTTGTTTAGCTAAAGGAGCTTGATTAATAAGAATTGCCTTAGCTGCATCGAATTCGTTAAATAAAACAACGCGTTTATCTCCATTGTTACTCATCTGGCACAGTGCTTGAACTACACGCTCATGCACGTCTGGGTGGAGAATATTAGCTGCCGATATTGCTAGACGCACTAAATTAGTCGCTATATGTGTAGAGTCGTATGAAGTGCTTGCAATAGTGATAATTGGATTGCTGAAAGTGTCCATTGTGGTGCATTTCAACACGCCACGTTTAGACTTGCTTTCTAACTTAGCGATCGGAAGAACTCCTGCTGTAAGGAGATTATTGATTAGTTGTTTTTCAGCATCTGCATTGGAGAATTTTAGACTCGAAACCAAGTCCATCGACTTGGCACCAAAAAGTGGGATTATTTTTTTCTGTATAATTTCCACAAAAGCTGTACAACCCGCTTCACGAATAAGTTTATTACGCGTGTCGTCACTAAGACTGTGACGAGCCCTGCCTGAAATGAACGGACCAGATATATCAAAGCCGTAACCGCTTTGTACATATTTGGTTGGATAGCCGATTGGATAGCGAAGAGTCCCACAACCAGCCAAAGGGAAGTCATTTTTATCAACGTGCCAACTAATCTCGCCTAGAATACGAGTTCCCCGTTGAAAAAGTTTTGGCACTTTAGCACAATCATTACTGGCAAGCTTTAGATTGAACATACTACCGAGTTGACGCAAAATAATATGGGCGCGTTGTCCACTCTCTTTCAATTGGCAAGTTCTGCGGAATAGACCAGAGTATTTGCCTTTTAATATCTCGCACTCGAATATAAAATGCGATACTGTATCAGCGAATGCGAATGTCAATTCATAGCTCCAGCTTTTTCCTGGTGAGGATGCTGCTATGAACCGCGATGGCGAATCTTGAACTGCTTCAGTGAAGAGGGATTCAATCATTTCCGAGCTTACAACTTCTAGGCTCGTATCGTCTCCATTCGGGACAATAAGCGGTATACTGCGATAGGGTATAGTGATTCGTGTACCAGTCTTAGGAGTTGAGGAGTCAGGAACTTTTGACAATACGGCAGGAAAGAACCTCAAAGGTTTAGACTTGTCGCCACGCACAGTGAGATCGATACGATGATCTGCTGATTGTACAATGATAGTATCACCCAGTAAGAAGCCCGATCTAAGCCCGTGATTCTTTGCTCCTATCCCACCGATTTTGGCTTTAACATCTCCACCTGCTCCAAGCACATAGCGGAGCCGTTCCCAGCCACCATGCTCAATGGGTTTGCCATTGCCTTCGCATATCAAGGTCTCTGCGCCAAACGTAATTTTGGTTTTCGTTGAACCAGCATCAAGCTCATTCTGGATAAATTCAACCACCACATCAAAAAGTGTGAGATCGGTGAGAAACTGCCCAACTACTCCAGGAACATCAATCAAGACTTCTAGTTTTCTCTCTTGAACTATTAAACACGGTGAGTTCATTTGTTTTATCTCCAATTGAGGTCGTAATAAATTTTCTGATTGCAATGAGTTTCAAGGAGCAACACACTAGGATTTTTCGTTGGTTAATTAAGCCATCATTCAGTGATGTCACATTGGCTACTGGCTGCATTAACACGATCTCTCATGTTTTTGCTAGGTTTGAAGTGAACTTTAACTTTAGTAGGCAAATTAAAGACTTCACTAGTTTTCGGATTACGAGCTAGTCTGGAAGGTAAATGATGCAAATCAAAACTACCAAACCCTCTGACTTCAATGTGTTCGCCTTGAGCTAACGCATCTGCCATCTGTGTCAAAATACAGTTCACAGCTAACACTACGTCTACGCCTGTATCAGCTCTGACTTAACCACAGTGTCATTCCCTTCATTGTAAAGTCCTAATTCTAGCAGCTTAAAAGCCCTTCAAGCGTTGAACGCATTAGAAGTACCCAACAAGACTTTACTGAGTTGATAGTAGTCAACTCAGCAAAAGTTTCACAATAGCTCTTTATGTTTTTGTAAGCAGTGAAGGTAAGTGATTAATAAAAAAAGATATTATTTTGAATACATCGAAATGCAGCCCCATACGGCAACGTTTTGTCAATCTGTATAGATAGGGTAGGATAAGTGACAAATAATGTTTATATCGCGATATTTAACGCCTATTTGTTGATTGTTAGCCATTTAGTGGCTAACAATAAAATTAGTCCGCTAAAACTGCCCAAATTAAACAGGTGAAAGTATCCAGATTACGCAAACGCTTTATTTCTTAGAACACAATAGCCTGTTCTCAACCCATACTAACTGAATCTGCCAACACAGATAAGCCAGTATGGGAGTTATTTGAAGACACTAAATTTTTTTGAATGCCTTAAGAAAGTTTGTTGGATGCGCATGAAACCGAACATGACCTACTGCATTCAATCGTTTAGTATTTTCTTCAAACGCTGGCATGATATAACCCCACTCACCAACACGAGAAAAGTAAATCACATAATCGATTTTCACACCTTTCCATTTGTTCTCTACCCTGACAGACTCATCATTCGATTCAATGGATTTCACTTGGATTCGATAGAAATTGGTATCGTCAGCAGCTACTAAATCGGTTTTTTTACCATGATCGATAGCAGGAATAAGGACTTCCCACCCGTCACTCATTAGCCAAGCGGCAACGAGATTTTCATAAGAAAGCTGTTTATGAGCAGCAAGGGTTTGTTGTTTAAGATTTGAATTTTTAATAGGCATAACAGCACTACCTCGATTAATAAAAGGTTAATGCCGTATGATCTGTGGACTTAAGATACAACGGTCAGAGATGCTTATCGCAATACTCTCAATAAAAAATCACATACTGATTAAATTCAGTATTAAAGTAGATTAGGTATAGCCACACCTTACAAATCTGGATTCAATCCTATCTTTGCATTAAGTCTACTTACATCTTTAAAGATATAGGTGATTGGTTGAGCTAATAGAATAAATGCACAGTTCATTGTCTGTCAACTGCACCGTTCAAATTAGTTCTGAATATACCAGTTTTCTAGGATTGGCTTTATTCTTCACTTTAACATTCATTCTTATCTACCAAAAATTCACCTACCGATGTGTAAGTAACTAATAATAAACGCTATTCTTGTCATATAAACTCACTAGAGGGCTATAACAGCAACGAACTTATCAATCTGGCTGTGAGGTATTAGTAGGCAGTAAATAACGCCTGTGTAGCGTTATTTACCAGTTACTTATTAATGCTTTAGTGACCAATAATTAACGGTGACATCGTTCAGCTAAAAGCTATTCAACTTATTCAACTTATCAGAGATAAGTTAAGGATATTTTCTAGGTTTACCTCTATTGTTAGTTTTAGTTTTTATTCCACCTATACCAAAGGTTTCCCCGATACCTAGAGTTTCAATATATTCATCTAGCTTGGTTAAGTATGGAGCTACGTTATTTTTAAGGTTTGCTATCAACTCCTTGTCAGTGTAATTAATCGCGCCAATTCCACAGTTATCATCATACTTGTCCTTATCTTTATTACAGTTATGATAAAGACCATTCCTACCATTAGCTCGTGTGATACTCTCCCAGTATTCGCCAATCCCCTCAGCAATACAAATATCCCGTTGTACTCTTGAACCATTTAATAAAAATAACAGGTGGCAATGGAAACCTTTGCTCGTACCATATTCTATTTTCCACGCATAACCACGCAGGTGATTGAATAATGTTGTCGAGTCCATGTTGTCAATGAAATCTTCAAGGTCTTCTTTTGCTTGCAAACCATTATTCCGTCTCTCTTCATGACTCAGAAATGGATTGCTACTATCCTGTTCGTAGCCTACATCTATTCTTAATACTAACAACTTACTACACCCAATAAATGCTTCATCAATACCATTTATCAACATTTCATAGTTTATTCTATTTTGATTGTTAAAATCATTTTTCATAACAGACCTTCTTTTAGTTTATCAAGTTTTAAAAATACTGCTTCTTTGTCACATCCTATAACGATAATGAATTATTTTTAATTACCTGAACTACCCATTGTTGCTGTTGATGTCTTAATTGATCTTCGACTAACGTCGTTAATCAATCAATCAATCAATCAATCAATCAATCAATCAATATAATAAATAACACTTAAACCTATATTCCTATTAGTAGCAAAAACATCAATGTTAATTTCCATAAAAATATAAAACCAATGATGTATTTTTTGATGAGTGTGAGCAATAAACAGAAAAAAATAAGGCTTGTTGGTATTATGTGAACTACCGAAAGCTAAACATCCTGTATTTCATAAACTCAATACATTTATTTTTAACTTTATTTAGCGC
>JBAXNR010000065.1:0-25899 GCA_037133675.1 Methylococcales bacterium | reverse complement strand
CGTTAGTCATTGCCAATCAAGAGCTTGCCTTTCAGAATACAGAGAAAGAACAGCGTGCAGCCGAGTTAGTCATTGCCAATCAAGAGCTTGCCTTTCAGAATGAAGAGAAAGAACGGCGGGCAGATGCGTTGGTTATTGCCAACAAACATATTAGGGTCGCCGCCACCGTTTTTGAATCCAAAGACGGCATCATGGTAACCGATGCAAATAATAACATTCTTCGGGTAAATAGTGCCTTTACCCATATCACAGGTTATTCCAGTGAAGAGGCTATCGGCAAAAATCCGCATTTTCTAAGCTCAGGTTGCCATGATGTTAACTTTTATGCGTCGATGTGGGACAGCATTAATCGCACGGGTGTATGGAAAGGTGAAGTATCGGATCGACACAAGAACAATGAAATTTTTTCGAAGTATCTCATTATCAATGCGGTAGAAGACCTAGATGGTTCAATCATGAATTATGTGGCTACTTTTACCGACATCACTGTCAGTAAAGCCGCAATGGATAAAATTGAGCGTTTGAGTTTCTACGACTCGCTGACTGATCTACCTAATCGACGATTACTTAGAGATCGGTTAAATCAGGTATTGGCTGCAAGTCATTATAGCGGTCGAAAAGCCGCGCTGTTATTTATTGATCTGGATAATTTTAAAAATCTAAATGACACGCTCGGTCATGACATGGGCGATTTACTACTACAACAGGTTGCGCAACGCCTGACCTCCTGTGTTCGCGAAGCTGATACGGTTGCTAGGCTGGGTGGTGATGAATTTGTGGTATTGCTGCCAAATTTGAGCAAGAAAAACAGTGAAGCATCGGCACAAGCGGGTGTGATTGGAAATAAAATTTTGAGCCACCTTAATCAGTCGTATCAGCTTGCTACGCATGATTACTCTAGCTCACCCAGCATCGGTGCGACGGTGTTTAGTCATGAAGGGGATGTAACGGATGAACTGCTAAATGAACTGCTGAAGCAAGCAGATATTGCTATGTATGCCGCCAAGACTTCAGGTCGTAATACTCTGTGCTTCTTTGATCCACAAATGCAGGCTAATATCATTGCGCGTGTCATACTGGAAAACGACTTACGTCAGGCATTAGCAAAAAAACAGTTCATACTATATTACCAAATACAGATTGCTCATGATGGATCTGCTATCGGTGCTGAAGTGCTGATTCGCTGGCAACATCCACAAAAAGGCTTGATTTTCCCTGATTCTTTCATCTCACTGGCTGAGGAAACGGGCTTGATAGTTGACATCGGACTCTGGGTTTTAGAAATGGCTTGTGTTCGACTAAAACACTGGGAAGACTGCTCCCACACTAAAAACTTACGCTTATCTATCAATGTCAGTGCGAAGCAGTTTTATCAGCCTGATTTTGTAGCACGAGTGTGTCAAATATTAAGCGATACCGCCATCAAACCCGAACTGCTCAAGTTTGAACTCACCGAAAGTCTGGTACTTAATGACGTAAATGAAACCATACTTAAAATGAACGAGCTTAAAAAAATAGGTGTGCATTTTTCTATGGATGATTTTGGCACAGGCTATTCATCCCTAAGCTATTTAACACGACTACCCTTCAATCAACTTAAAATAGATCAGTCTTTTGTTCGCAATATTGGCGTAAAACCATCAGATGCAACGATAGTGAAAACCATCATTGGCATGGCTCACAATTTAGGCATGGAGGTTATTGCCGAGGGAGTGGAGACTGAAGCGCAACGTGAATTTCTGGAACAGCATGACTGTATGCTCTATCAGGGTTATCTATTTGGTAAACCCGTACCAATTGAGAAGTTTGAAGCTCTATTAAACCAAACGCGATAAGATGAGTATATATTGTGATTACAAAACCGTTCGCGCTTACTTACTAGGCTTAAATCCCTCTGTATCCCGATGTAATTGGATAACGTCTGTCTCGTCCAAAGGCTTTGCTGGTAATGCGAATACCAAGTGGTGATTGACGGCGTTTGTATTCATTTCTGTCCACTAAACGAATCGCTCTGGTTACATCTTCTGGTTTAAAACCTGCGGCAATAATTTGTTCGGCAGATTGATCTTGTTCGACATAACGCTCTAATATTGGGTCTAACACATCGTAAGGCGGTAAAGAATCGGCATCGATTTGATCGGGAGCGAGTTCAGCGGAAGGTGGTCTGGTGATGACACGCTCTGGAATTACGGCTGATAAGCTGTTGCGATAATTGGCAAGTTGATACACCAATAATTTTGGCACATCTTTGATGGGTGCAAAACCGCCTGCCATATCACCGTATAAAGTCGCGTAGCCAACACTCATTTCACTTTTATTACCTGTGGTAAGTAACAGCTTGCCTTGTTTATTGGACAGTGCCATTAAAATCACGCCACGACAACGGGCTTGAATATTTTCTTCGGTGGTGTCTTTTTTTGTCCCCGCAAAAACCTCGGCTAACATCCCTGTGAACGCATTGACGGCAGGTTCTATGGGAATGATGTGATACTTTACGCCTAGCATATCCGCTTCTAAAATCGCATCTTCGTTGCTCATATCTTGGGTATAACGCGAGGGCATAAGAACAGCTTCAACTTTATCCGCACCTAAGGCATCCACCGCTAACGCTAACACTAACGCGGAATCAATGCCACCCGATAAGCCTAAAATTGCCCCAGAAAAACCATTTTTACGCACATAATCTTTAACGCCTAACACTAAGGCTTGGTATTCGCTGACGATTTCTTGGTAATGCGGCGCACAATGACTAGGTATAGGCATCGCATCATGAAATTCAATTACACTGATTTGTTCTTGAAATTCGGCGGCTCTAAATACAATCTCTCCTTGCTTATCGGTGACAAACGATGCACCATCAAAAATGAGTTCATCTTGTCCGCCGATTTGATTGACATAGACCAGTGGAATTTGTGCGGCATTAATTTGCTGACAAATAACGGCTTCGCGTTGATGAATTTTTCCTGCATTAAACGGTGAAGCATTCAGTGTTAGCAATATCTCTGCACCCGCTTGTTTGGTTTGCGCAATAATGCCGTCTTTCCAGACATCTTCACAGATGGTCAAGCCAATAAATGTGCCGTTAAATTCAAATACGCACGGCTGCTGCCCTTCGGCAAAATAGCGTTGTTCATCAAACACCCCGTAATTTGGTAGAGCTTGTTTGCGATAGTTTGCCAAAATAACGCCTTGATGCAAAACCACCGCGCTGTTGTACAGTTTATCGCCGTCTAGTTCAGGATAACCCACCACGATAGCAATATCGTTCACTTGTTCTGCCAAGGCGTAAATCGCATTATTGGCATCGGCAATAAAATCTTTGCGCAATAATAAGTCTTCGGCAGGATAGCCTGTGATGGTTAATTCTGGAAATACAACGATGTCCGCGCCTAGCTCTTGTGCTGTGTGCGCGGCTTCGATAATGCGCTGCACATTAGCGGCGATATTACCAACCAAGAAATTAATTTGAGCAATGGCGATTTTTAATGATGACATAACGGATACTTAAAATGAGAGGCTAAGTCGTGTAGAAGCGGTAAAAAATATCATAACATACTTGTGTTTGTATCTACGTTGTTTGCGGACAATCAAGCAAACACACAATTTGTGAGCATGACTGGCAGTCAGTCCTTTAAAGGCATAGGTATCTACACAGTTTTCGCGGCTAAGAGCCGCTCCTACAGAATTTCTGTTATCACACATCAAAAACCCGTAGGAGCGAGCCTTGCTCGCGATTCAAATCTAAAGAATAAAACATTTGTGTAGATACCTACGCCTTTAAAGGACTGGCAGTCATAAAAATAACAGATTTAATATACTACCAACTGTTTCATACGCCTCACAATTGGGTAATTTGTTCTGTAGATAAACCCGTGGCACTCGCAATAGTAGCGTTATTAATCCCTGCTTGTTTCAATTTTTTAGCCGCCATTAACAGTCCTTTTTCCATACCTTCTTCAATCCCTTCCAGTTTTCCCAATACATAAGTGGATTCATATAAACTGGCTTCATGATGTAACTGTGTTTGATGATATTCATAAGCTAGCCGTTCTTCATCATTCATTTTTAATACGTCTAAAACTGCTTTCGCCTGTTTTAAACCCTTGGCGGTAAAATTGTCTTCAACCTGCTCATTTTTAAGAAAGTATATCCATTCATCCAAGGTATCTTTGGCACTATTATTAAAATTTCGTATTTCAATTAAATAATATTCTGGATATATATATCCGCAATTTTTTCTGAGGAATACAGGCGTTTTTGTTCTTCACTTAATTGCAATTCGCTGTGATTATGTAAGCCGATAAAATTCGTTGTGCCGTGATAGATATAATCATCACCTTTGCCAAAATCAAAATAGAGAATATTGATGGAAATAACTTTACTAACATCCGAATAGGACGCGCCTATTACTAAATATTCAGTAATGGTTTTGGCACTGGCAAATAATATGCGCTGTAAATAATCCATTTCCCGCGAATATTGGATTTCAATGATAATAATTTTTTGATTAGCATCTATGACTTTTATATCGACTCGATTATATTTATCATTTTGCCGATTTTGATTGCTTTCACTTTCCAATACCTCAAGAATCGTTATGTCGGTGAACAGTAATTCACTTAAAAAGCCTTCGAGAATGCCAAAATTTGCTTTGCTACGCAGGATTTTTTTAATAGCCCAATCAAAGCTGATGAGTTTTCTTGCCATTGGTTTGTACCTTTTAATTTGTAGACAACGCGGCATTTAATATGGTTTTGAGTTGTTGCCGCAAGGCTTCAATCTCTTGTTGTTGTTCGCTGTAGTGGCTTAATAGACTCTCAGGGTTGTGGTTGTCTTGTTGTATTTTATGCGGATTTTTACAGTCTAAATTAAAAATGGCATTATAAATAGCATCGCCCGCTTGTTGTTGTTCTTTTGCTTGATTTAATAAGGCGAGTTTTTCAGTGGGTGCGATGCCATTGTATGCGGCTTGTTGTTTCAGGTTTTCTGCTTGTTGCCAATGTGGTTTGGCGCGGGCTTCTGCGTTGGTTTTTAGCTCGGCAAAATTCACGCACCACGCTTGTTCAGTTTCTTGGCGATTGCCCCACCAGTCTATTTCAGGCTGAAATTCAGCAAAGCGCATGGGTTTGGTTTTGTTGTAATTTTTTACGCCGTCAGGATAAGGATGCTCATAAAACCAGATAGTTTCAGTTGCTGTACCTTTGGTGAAAAATAATAAATTGGTTTTTATGCCTGTGTATGGGCTGAATACGCCATTGGGTAAGCGCACGATGGTGTGTAGGTTGCATTCGGTGAGTAGTTTTTCTTTGAGGCGGGTTTTCATGCCTTCACCAAACAAAAAACCATCGGGTAAAACCACGGCAGCGCGTCCACCGTCTTTGAGTAAACGGATGATTAATACCATGAATAAATCAGCGGTTTCGCGGGTTTGAAATTCTTTTGGGAAGTTGCTTTCAATACCGTTTTCTTCCATGCCACCAAAGGGCGGATTGGTGATGATGACATCAACGCGTTCTTCGGGTGTCCACGCAATTAAGGCTTTTTCGAGGGTGTTATCGTGGCGTATCTGCACAGGAATTTCTATGCCGTGCAAAAACATATTGGTAGTGGCGAGTAAATGCGGCAGGGGTTTTTTCTCTATGCCGTAGATGCTGTTTTGTAACACTTGTTCGTCATCGGTGATGTTGGCGTAATGCTTGCGCTTGTGGTCTATGGTGCAGGTTAAAAAACCGCCTGTGCCACACGCGGGATCAAGGACTGTTTCGGTTAGTTTGGGGTCGATTCGATTAACGATAAATTCAGTGACGGCGCGGGGTGTATAAAATTCGCCCGCATTGCCCGCACTTTGTAAGCCTTTTAAAATTTGTTCGTACATATCGCCAAAGAAATGACGTTCTTTGCTTTTGTTAAAGTCGATACCCGCTTGAATTTTGTTGATGACTTCTCGAATCAGTTGCCCTGATTTCATGTAGTTATAGGCATCTTCAAACAGGCTACCGATAACGGTTTTCGCGCTGTCATCGGCTTGGATTTTTAGGTCTTTTAAGGCGGGGAATAGATCGTTGTCGATGAAGTTTTTTAGCTCTTCACCTGTTATGCCTTCAGCCTCTTTTGCCCAATTACGCCAGCGTAAATTTTCTGGAATCGGTGATTGATAGTTATCTTTCACCATTTCCCATTCGGTTTCTTTATCATCAAAGACTTTTAAAAATAGCATCCAGACTAGCTGCCCTATGCGTTGGGCATCACCATCAACGCCAGTGTCTTTGCGCATGATGTCTTGAATGGATTTGACTGTGTTGCATGAGTCTTAAATAACGTTTTGTATCGTTGGTTGCTATTGTGCATGGGAGTAAATATCATTATGCGATAAAACGATGTAGTAATAGCTGAAAATAACAAAAATAAGAGGGAAATTGTGGGAGTTAATCGCGATAAAGTGGATTTATGGAAGGCTGATGTTTCTAAATCAGTCGATTTTTACAATGAATGGTTTATGGCTTTTGCCCCTAAAGCATTCAGAGAAACCCGTATAGAAACAACTAAGAATGTTGAACTGGCACTACAGCTTACTGAAAATTTGACAAATATTCGTCCCGAAACGTTACAGGCAAATCCCTCGGTGCTACCAATGCTTAGAATGGCTACTTGCCCGCCGATTGCACGAGATAGGCTTATTGGTCTTTCAGGCGTTTCACCTAATCTTGTTAAAAATATGGAGGATGAAAAGCGTGTTCCGCCAACGATGAATAAAGCTGAACTCATGGAGCAATTGAATAAAATTGGCAATATTATCGAGAAAATGGCTGATCCAGATATTTTCGTCTGGAAGCAACGTACTGATAATGGCACAAAAGAAGAGGTTCATCGGGCATCAACAATTGTAGCTGATAGACTCTGTGGTGCAGTGGCTAACCCTATTATTCGCAATGCACAGGAAAAGCGTCAACTTGCTTTAATGAAGGCGTGGCTTGAAGCGAGAGGTTATCGTGAACTTAACCTTGGTGAAGCTAAAGATTTTCTGTCAATGCCTGCTGGAACATTTTCATTTCGCTTTAATGTTCCCATTACGATGAATGGAGGCAAGAAAGTTAATATTCCAGTTGATGCTGTCATTATGCGTAAAAATGCCAAACAAGGGGATTTTCCTGCACTGTTTGAGGCGAAATCAGCAGGGGATTTTACTAATACGAATAAACGTAGAAAAGAAGAAGCGGTAAAAATGCAGCAACTTCGTAAAACCTATGGTAACAAAATCACCTTTGATTTGTTCTTATGTGGCTACTTTGATTCTGGCTACTTGGGATATGAAGCAGCAGAAGGCATTGATTGGGTTTGGGAACATCGCATTGATGATTTAGCTCTGTTTGGGTTTTAGAAATGCAGACTACAGCAAAAATAGAAGCTCAAAGACAAATCGTTCAGCGTAATCTTGACTCACAAAAAACTAAAGAACAACGTAACATTTTGGGTCAATTCTCGACACCGATTACACTCGCTAATGATATTCTTCAATATGCTGCAAAGATAATGCCAGCACAGGATAAAATTCGTTTTTTCGATCCAGCAATTGGGACAGGGGCATTTTTCAGTGCGTTAAATAACGTTTTTCCATCTACACATATTGAAGCCGCTACGGGGTATGAAGTAGACGAACATTACGGTAATCCATCCCGTGAGTTATGGTCTAAAAGCATTCTTAATTATCAGTTAGCTGATTTCACAACGACAACTCCGCCTGTAAATGAAAATCAAAAGTTCAATTTAATCATTTGCAATCCACCTTATGTTCGCCATCACTACATAAACGGACAAAAGGAACGGTTACAGCTAGAAGCATTCAATGCCTCTAATATGAAACTATCTGGTTTATCTGGCTTGTACTGTTATTTTATGGCGTTATCTCATCGCTGGATGACCTCAGAGGGTATTGCTGGATGGTTAATACCCAGTGAATTTATGGATGTGAATTATGGTCAGGCTGTTAAAAATTATTTACTTAATGAAGTAAGCCTTTTACAAATTCACCGCTTCGACCCAAAAGATGTTCAATTTGATGATGCGTTGGTCTCTTCTGCTATTGTGTGGTTTCAAAAAAAGAAACCCGATGTTAATCATAAGGTAAAATTCACTTATGGTGGCACGATTAACCACCCCACATACAAAAAAGAAGTCAGTACAGAAGTATTAGTAAATGAAAAAAAGTGGACTCGCTTCCCATTGAATAATGAACGGGGAATTTCAACAACTCCTAGATTAAGTGATTTCTTTTCAGTGAAGCGAGGTATTGCAACGGGTGATAATAAATATTTCATTTTGACGAAAAGTAGTATTGAACAAAAGCGATTTCCCTTATCACAATTTAAGCCGATATTACCAAGTCCGCGATACCTTTCAGAAACAGAAGTAAAGACTGATAATTTAGGTTATCCACTTATTGAAAATAAATTATTTGTTCTTGATTGCAAATTACAGCTTAACGAAGTTGAACGGCTTTATCCTGAATTATATGAATATATCCAGGAAGGTGTAGAAAGTGGAGTTTCTAACCGTTACTTATGCAAAAATCGTAAAATTTGGTATGCACAAGAAAACCGTACTGAAAGTCCTTTCTACTGCACATACATTGGAAGGTCGGACAAGGCAGGCAAGAAACCATTTCGATTCATTTTGAATCATTCAAAAGCTATTGTTGCTAATTCATATCTAATTCTTTATCCCAAACCAGAGTTAATAGCTGTCATAGCCCATTACCCCGAAATTACTGAAATGTTCTTTGAAGCCTTAAATAATACAACCGAGAGAGCAATGCTTGACGAAGGTAGAGTATATGGTGGCGGTATGCACAAGTTAGAACCTAGTGAACTTGCCAATATTCCAGCACCTGAAGTATTAAGACTAATCAAAAGTTACAGTCTTGCCAAATAAATGCAACAAACCGTCGCCGTTACTGGTGAAGACAAACGGCACATCTAGGCTTTCGGAGTATGCTAACGCTTGCTGCATACCGTCACCGATTTTGTGATGGTTATTTTTGGCTTCAATAACAGCAATCGGTTGATTTTTTTGATAGCTTAGCAAATAGTCGGCACGGTGTTGTTTGCCTCTGGCGTGTAATCGACCGCGCACAATCACTCTACCATCGGTAAAAGAAAATTCCTCTCTCACTTGTGTTTGTATATTCCAGCCTGCTTTTTCAAGCGAGGGAGTGATGTATTTTGTACAAATATCACGCTCACTGAGTTGCTTTTTATCCATGTTTCTATTCTTTTTATTATGGTTTAGTGGAAGACACTATATTATAGAAACTCTGGAATCGTAATGGCGTTTCCAACCGACTGTATTAAATACTGTTTTCACCGCCTAAGCACTTCACCGCCGAAAAAACAAATTCACTATAATGCCATCCTTGGCACTGGATTCCAGCATCCCTGCTGGAATGACGATGGATAAATAGATGCGCCGACTTTTTGTTAGGAACTCATTTAATTCATACTGTTGCGAAGTTCGACAAGAACTTGATCGGCTGCATCAATACGAATTAGCCCTAGACGTGGGAATTCAATATCTATAATGACATAGACGGTGAGCGACATGATGCCTGCGAAAACTAGGGGGTGTAGCCAGTTGCGTTCTTTATTATCAGCACTGTCATAGCCAACTAGCAACGCGCTTAAGAAGATCAACCCTGTCAGTAAGAAAAATATAATCAATGGCGGATGGTTCTGCATTGCCGTCATTCGAGTGGTGGTGATGTCGATCATGGCATTTAATGCGGGTAGTAAGAGCATGGTTGCAGATGCGGGAGCATCGGGTCTTCGGCTGGCGGCGAGTGATTTTGTCCAAATTTCCCCTTGTAGTATCTGAGCCTCAGCAAATTTTTCTTTTATGCCAGCGGTATTTTTTGCCGTTAAAAAACTGGTAGAACGCAAGTCTACATAGCGGCGAAATAGTTCGCGTATTTCAGGTTGCGCATCGCTTGGCAGTAAATCAACGCGTAAATAAGCCGTGCCGATGTCGTTAGCTTCTTCGGTAATCAAGTGGCGGCGATCTTCAAATCTCGATGCTGCACCTGAAAAGGTGAAGGCAATGAGTAAGCCCAATAAGGCGAATACTGCACCTTCTGCCGCGCTGCCGCCTTTTGCTAAGCCCTCTGGATTGTGTGCGATTCTGGCGACACCAACGTGTTGTCCAATTTCAAGACAGCCCAACATACCAAAAAATAAACCAGCAGCTGTTAATAAGGCGATTAGGGTGAGATTCATGTTGATGACCTATCGTTATGAAAAAAGAGTGACTATTTATGGTGTGATTCTGAAAGATGCAAACTTACCAAGCGACTAATCATAATAGCCAAATACAGTTGTCCAACAATCGCTTCGAGAATGGTTAGACTACGCGCTTGTTTGGATGTAGCGAGTATATCACCATAACCCAGCGAGGTTAGGGTGACAAAGCTGTAATAGATAAAGTCCGCAATATCATCGCCTAATTGATCCGCTGCTTTAAAAGAGTTGGGATGACATATTTCCAGCAAATAGTAAGCGTATGCCCAGATCAATCCAAGCAATATAAATGCACACGCACCACCCATAACCATATCGGCTGTTATGTCTTGTTCGATTAGTAGATGTTTGAGAATCATAATAAGCATTTGGGCAAAAAAGAGTGCGCTAAATGCAAGTTCTACGGTATGAAAATTGGTAGATTGACTAAAATGATGGCTGACTTTCAACCCCGCAATCGCTAAAACCAGAAATAATGAGATGCGCAAGGCAATAGGATTTTTGCTCAACGCATAAATGCCAGACATTAATACACAGCTAAAAAATATATCTGCTAATAACTCAACGCGAACTAAGTCATCCAAGAATGGTCTTAGTCCGATCATTAAAAACATCGATGTCAATAAAAAACTGTATCGACCTATTTTCTGGCTGACTAATTTTAATAAATATATTTCCTGTTCAGGTATATAAAATTGTTTGGTCTTCATAAAAATATACTTAAACGTTAACTATTTTTATCGGTTAGGAAATACGGGAGCAGGCATATAGGTCGGTGGATAGGGGGTAGAATACGGTGAAAAACTGGGATTAGTGGCAGGATTAGGCAGCAGACCATAAGGCGAAAAATTTGAATTAGGCGTAGGAATATAAGGTGCCCCTCTGTGAGTATAAGCAGGGTTGGGATTGTAGCTATTATAATTAGGATAAGGAATAAATATGGGATAGGGATTGTTAAGAATTGCCGCTGCTTGTCGTGCCGCTGCGGCATCCTGCCTTGCGGCAGCCGCTTCTTGCCTTGCCGCCGCCGCTGCACGTTCTGGAGCTTCGGCTTGCCATTTCGCGGCAGCAGCTTCTTGTCGTGCTTGCTCGGTTTTATCCAATGCTTGCCGTTCTGCTTCGGTGGCTTTTAATCGGTCTTCGGCTTCTTGGATTTGGTGAGTATCTAATTTAGGTATATTAACGATATTTTTATCGGCACTATCAGGCGAACAAGGCGTGGACTGATACACCGTTGGTTTTGAGGGTGTGCGACATTTATAAACTTCAGCATGAGTTGAATGGCTCATGACAAGCAGTAACAGCAATATAATGATGTGCATAGTGTCCTCGTTTATAAAAGTGTCTAGGGTATAACTCAACTGATTTTGGTGCTTCACCACTGATAAGCGAGGGGTGACAACTTCTGAGACAGATGGTTTTTGTAAAGTTCGAGTAACATTTTGATAGCAGTTTAGCATAAGGCTAATGGTTTATGCAGAGGCTTGCTAGACTCGATAAGTTGACAATAACTTATCTTTAGTTTGATAATCGAATTGAGGAGCTTAGTTCCTTTAAATTTATAATAAAAACTATGAGGAGTAATCATGTCAAATACCACCACAATCACTGTTTCAACACTCTGGCGTTATCCTGTAAAATCCATGATGGGCGAAGAACTCAATGGCGCAAACATTACATTGGGCGGTTTATTAGGGGATCGTTCCTACGCGCTCATCGATACACAAACCAACAAAGTAGTCAGTGCCAAAAACCCAAAAAAATGGCCAAACTTTTTTTCATTTCGCGCAGCTTATACCGCACCGCTTGAATTTAATACCACGCAACCCGTTTGGATTACCCTGCCAGACGGCAGAGTGTTACACAGCGATCAAGCTGATCTCAATCAACAACTATCAGATTTTTTAGGAAGTCCTGTAAAATTGGCAACTCAAGCACCCGAAGCGGCAGCACTTGAACAATATTGGCCAGAGTATGAGGGTGAAAGCAATGAAATATCCAACGAAGCCGTGGCGGGCGACGCGCCTCAAGGTTCGTTTTTTGATTATGCGGCATTGCATTTAATCACCACCAGCTCACTAGAAGCTCTACAAAAAATCTACCCTGAAGGACGTTTTGAAGTGCGACGTTTTAGACCCAATATCACCATCGATACCAGCGGTTTAACGGGTTTTGTCGAAAATGACTGGGTAGGAAAAACCATCAAAATAGGCGACAGCCTGCGTTTACAAATATCAGACCCTTGCCCACGTTGCGTAATGCCAACGCTTGCCCAAGGTGACTTACCAGCGGATAGTGGCATACTCAAAGCCGTTGCTCAAAACCGTCCTCTTGTCCCTTTCGCTGGCAAAGAACTACCCAGCGTTGGTGTTTACGCCAAAGTCATTCAAGCGGGCTGGGTTAAACGCGGCGATACTATCGTTATTGAAGATTGATAGCTTAGCACGATAGATGTGCTGAAGTAGGAAGCCTATCTAGCGAACGATGGGCTTCCTCTGGGCTTGTATCTACTCGTTATTTTACAAGTTACACATTACTTATCTTACGAGTTACCACGAGCTTATTCATCTTCATTATGAATTTTTTGTGGTAAGTATGAAAATAAATCCGACTCATCAATCGCGAATACAAAAAACTGGTTAGGGTTATTGATACCACCAACACTAGGCAGAAAATCGTTGTCGTTAGCGATAAACAGCGTGTGTTTGTTGACACCCTTGATAACGATGTCAGAACCGAAAGCGACACCTTCAAGTTTGGCAGGAACATTAGCCGCAGTGACACCGTTTGCTTTTAGAATAGCCAAAACATCAAGGAACTCCTGTTTTTTAACTAAAGTAATGCCAGTCAGGTTTGCTGTAGTTATAGCAGCAACACCGCTAATTTCGGTTGCACCTGTCAGATCAATTTTGTACAGTTTTTTAACAACGGCGGCATCGCCATTTCCTAAACCACTACCATCACGCTCATCAACTAAAAACTCATGATCGTTAATGGCTAAGATGTCACTGACACTTGAACCCTTATCCAATTTATAGGCAAATTCATGCGTCAAGCCAGTCGCTATATCAATCGTGATGATGCGCAGATATTTCTTGGTGTCCTGAATCAGGTTTTGCTGCATCATACCAACCAGAGTAGAGCCGTCTGGCGTAATAGCCAACCCTTCCATGCCTTTGTTGGTAATGCGACCACTGGTATTACCTGATATTTCGTTAGCACCCACTGAATCGAGCTTACTGATAGCATAGTAGGCTGGCAGCGTGAAGGCTTTGATGCGTTTACCAGTTTTACGATCAAATTGATAAACATAAGGACCGTATTCATCACTAATAAAGACACTTTTACCATCATTGGATACGCGAACACCTTCTGGATCTAAGCGGGCATCATGTGGGTTAGTTGATGGTTTAGTGGCATCAAAATTGTCTGAACGACCACTAAAATAAAATTTGTCTTCGTGGTTTAAATGTGGTGCGCCGTTCACACCGTAAGCTAGTTTTGTCTTACTGGATAACAAAGTAGTATCAGTAAGAAACGGTGATAATATGTAAGGCAACGAACCGACTGTTAATGAATCGTAGCTTGGATTGGCAGCCAAAGACAGGCTGAATGTTTGAAAACGTGGGATGTAGGAAGTCGTATCATCCACTACTGGATTGTATGGTGTTGCGTTTGGACCGCGATCAGGAATAGCGAGAAAATTATTGCCTCCCGCATAAGCTAAACCAGAACCCACACCGCCCAGAAGGTTTCCAGCAACTCCGCTTTCAAGTGCTGCGGATGATTTGCTTGCCATATCTTGATAAGTGCCACTGACTTGACCAATTGCGATTAAATCAATTTGCGCTTGAGCAGTCGGAACTACGAAAAAAGGTAAAAGTAAAAATGGAATCAAATGTTTGTTTGTCATAAAGAGCCTCGAAGTGTTAATGATTAATAGCTCTTCGATTATCATAGTTCAATATTACAAGAACATTACCAATGCGGATGATGCGCCTGATGCGCGGTATATCTTATTTCACGCTCCAGTGGTGTGTGAGAAAATGCTAGAACATTAACAGCGACATTCCCACGCGCCAGAGCGAGGGAACGATGAAAAATGTAGTCACTTTGATAAAATGTACACATTCTTTATGAAAAATTTTTATTTAACGTTAGCCTCCAGTGCAATTTTTACATACTTCGCCAGTCAACGCTTTGCAGGTTTATTGCTGATAGCAGTCACCCCAGTATTAAGTAACCTACATGGAGCTTGCGGAATGTGGGATGATATACAAGAACGATTTGTTATGGCGACAAACCCCAGATTCCGCTACGCTCCATCTGGGTTACTCGCTGAATATTAAGCGCGATAGCGGGTAAACACAAGCATCAAAACCGTCGTGACCACGCCAACTGAAAGGAAAGTTGATACATTTGTAAATCAATATTTTGGCTGGGGCTGAGCGGATTCGTGCCAGAAACGGTTTTGCTGGGTGAGTACATGAAAGCAAAACTCAAATCATCTTTATCGCTTAAACTGCGGGTAAATCCTGTGGTCAAATGCCATTCCTGTACACCTGGGGCGAGAACATTGAACAGCACTTGAGACTTGGGAATCGGTTGTTCGCCGTAACTAACGCCCGCTCGCCATGTCCAATTTTTATTTTGCCGCCATTGTGTACCCAGCTTAAATACCGTCATGTCTTTCCAGCCGAATCCAGCACCTTGATTATTACCTAATTGTGCGGTTTGTAAATTGGGCAACAGCGGGTTATGGACGGATTTTATACTGCTGTAACGAATATGCTCGACATCAAACGCGGTGGTGAAGTGTTCGTTTATATCCCATGCCAACCCCGCATTAATACTTTCTGGAATATCGAAACTGCCTTGTTCGGCAAACAATCCTGCATAATCATGAAACCGTGACATAAAGATACGGCTTTTATACGACGCGCCCAGATGCAGGTTAGGCAGTATATTGACTAAACCACCGACACGCACACCGCCGCCATAAGAATAATCACGTCCTAAGTCAGAAAGATGTTGCGGGTCGCTGGAAAATCCTGCAAATGAATTGAGTCCACGCGCTTTAAAAGACTGCACCGCAAAAATCGGCGCGATACCCAACGAAAATTTATTATTGGCAAAACTGTGTGCATAGCTGGGGCTGATGAATGCCTGTGCCAAGTCGATACCTGTTTTACCACTACAAAAAGTACCTGAACCACCTGGTGGGCAGGTTTGACTGGCAAAGTCAGGGTAATTGGTATTCATACCGCCGTTACCAAACACTGTTAAACCCACCGATTGATTAGCGTCTAACTTATAATTAAAGCCAATTGTCGGCACAGGGAAGTAGTCGCTACTGCTTTTAACCGTACCTGAATTAAGTGGAAAAGCACCCTGTGCCATTGTGGGAGTGCCGCTTACGCTATATTCACGATGTGGACTGAACAATTCGATTTCTACATCAAAGCGATTACCGACAAACGCCATACCCGCAGGATTGACCGCTGCCGCCATTGCATCTTGAGGCAAAGCCGCACCGACACCTGCCATTGCTTTGCTGCGTGCGCCGTAACCGTGTGCAAAATAACCGTTAGTAGCTTGTGATACAGCGGGAAATAAGACCATCATGGCGACAATACTGGCTGATAGGCTTGGTTGTCGCATATTAATTGATGAGTGAGAATTTTTTAACGACATAAACGTGTTTCTCCAAATTTTTCAATAATTGGAATGCAGTTTAGGGTAATGTTACTGAGTTAAGAAAACGGTATTATTCGATTAGGGTATCCAATAAATAGATACAACAATTTTAAAGGCTATGTAACCGCTAGTTATTGAATTTTCATCTAGTATTTTTGTCAAAACGTATAAATGAGCAAGTAGCAAGCAATTCACAAAAACAACGTTTCACTCGAACAATTCAGCGTGTGTCTCAGTACGCAACCAATTTTTAGTAAATTTCTTGGTATTGGTAAAGTCTCGCTGCGGATTGGTGCGCTTACTCTTTACCGACTTTTTTGAAATCGTAACTCCAACAAAAACAATCATCTACACGCAAATATTGGGGTTCGGCACTCACTCAAACCTTACCTGTCCATAGTTAACTTTCCAACATTTACCACGCAGTTTGCTGTTTCATAAAACTGTCACAGATAGTTAAAGGTTAAAACCGTAGCTTCTGTGTTATTCTCATAATCTACCGTTACTGCATTCCCACGCGGCGCGTGGGAATGCAGTAACGGCGTGCTACGCCGACCATCACTTTTTCCCCACACACGATGTCAAAACAAAATAACGTCTACCTAACTCACACACTCCATAAGGAATTTATGCACTCCGCGCCATACTCTGCTACGCAACGCAGCGCGTTGACACTGCATTCCCACGCAACGCGTGGAACGAGAACAGACTTCGCAGGTCTTGATGCTTAACCGAGTGAACGCATAATGAACTTTTCAGCTATTTTTATTAACCGCCCTGTGGCGACAACTTTATTAACACTGGCGATTGCCTTAGCGGGAATACTGGCGTTTTTTCAATTACCTGTCGCGCCATTGCCGCAGGTTGATTTTCCGACTATTTCCGTTAGTGCCTCCATGCCAGGTGCGAATCCTGAGGTGATGGCGGCTACTGTTGCCACGCCCTTGGAACGTGCGTTGGGACGGATTTCTGGCGTGACAGAAATGACTTCAACCAGTTCATTTGGTTCTGCCAGTATTACCCTGCAATTTGATTTAAGTCGTGATATTGATGGTGCTGCGCGGGATGTGCAAGCTGCGATTAATGCAGCAAGTAGTTTATTGCCGACTTCGTTACCCAATCGTCCTAATTATCGCAAAATGAATCCCAGTGACGCGCCGATTATGATTTTGGCATTGACTTCGGACACGCTATCACGCGGTCAGTTATACGATATTGCCTCCACTATCTTGGCACAAAAAATAGCTCAGATTGATGGTATCGGTCAGGTTAATATTGGTGGTAGTTCGTTGCCTGCGGTGCGTGTGGAATTGAATCCATTTGCCTTGGCACAATACGGCGTTAGTTTTGCCGATATTCGCACTGCATTAACCAACACCAATGTCAATCGTCCCAAAGGCACGTTAGAAAACGATACGCAGCATTGGCAAATTGCAGTGAACGATCAAGCCAAACAAGCCAGTGATTATTTACCGCTCATTGTTGCCTATCGTAATGGTGCGCCTGTGCATTTATCGGATGTAGGTAGTGTGCTGGATTCGTCGGAAGACTTACGCAGTGCAGGTTATCTTAATGGTAAAAAAGCCGTGGTGCTAGTTCTCAACAAACAATCAGGTGCAAATATTATTGCCACTGTTGACGCAGTTAAAGCCTTGTTGCCACAGTTACAAGCATCGATTCCCAACGCGGTGAATTTATCGCTGGCAATGGATCGCTCTACCACTATCCGTGCCTCATTGCATGAAGTTGGAATCAGTTTATTGATTGCTGTTGTGCTGGTTATTTTGGTGGTATTTTTATTTTTACGAAATTTTCGGGCATCGATGATTCCGATTATCACCGTGCCGATGTCGCTAATTGGTACGTTTGCCGCTATGTATCTATTAGATTACAGCTTAGATAATCTGTCGTTGATGGCGTTGACTGTTGCCACAGGTTTTGTGGTCGATGATGCTATTGTGGTATTAGAGAATACAACGCGTTACATAGAACAAGGGCTGCCGCCCCGCGTGGCGGCATTAAAAGGCGTTAAAGAAGTGGCTTTCACGGTCTTGACCATGAGTTTATCGCTGATTGCAGTGTTTATTCCCATTCTTTTTATGGGGGGCATGGTGGGGCGATTGTTTCAAGAATTTGCCGTCACCTTGTCGGTCGCTGTGCTGGTGTCGCTGGTGCTGTCACTAACAACTACCCCCATGCTGTGCGCACTGTGGTTAAAAAAAGCTGACATTCAACATGGCAGTATTTATCATTTTAGTGAACGCTTTTTTAATCGCTTAGCGACGGCATACCAACGATCTTTAAACTGGGCATTAAACCATAGCCGATTGATGATGTTATTACTGGCGGCGACCATCGGTTTTAATATTTATCTTTTTATCATTGTGCCGAAAGGTTTTTTTCCTACTCAAGATACAGGACGCTTAGGCGGTAATATTCAAGCCGATCAAGGTGTGTCCTCTCATGCCTTACAAGAAAAATTAGCCAGTTTTGTGAAACTGCTCAGCGAAGATTCTGAGGTCGAAAATGTGGTTGGTTTTACGGGTAGCGGTGGTGGCGGTGGGCAACGGCTTAGTAACAATGGACAGATGTTTGCCATTCTTAAGCCATTAGCACAACGACGACTCAATGTTGAGCAACTGTTGGATCGCTTGCGCGTTAAATCATCGGCAATTGCAGGAGCTAAACTCTATCTTCAACCCGCACAAGAACTGCGCGTTGGTGGGCGTGGCTCGGCATCGTTATTTGAATACGCGCTTGAAGCCAATGATCTGGAAGAGCTAAGAACATGGACTCCCAAAATTATGCGAGCCTTGCAGCGACGTTCAGAACTAGAAGATGTCAACACCAATCAACAAGATAAAGGGCAGCAAATTACCCTGAAAATTGATCGTGATGCAGCAACACGCTTAGGCGTGAGTCAAACTTTGATTAATTCCACTTTGAACGATGCGTTTGGACAGCGACAAGTATCCATCATTTACACCGCACTCAATCAATACCATGTCGTCATGGAGTCCGCACCCGAATATGCGCAAAATGCCGAAACGCTAAAAAATATTTATATCAGTGTACCACCTAGTGCGACTTTTCCAAATGGAGCGCAAGTACCGTTATCAACCTTTGCCAGTTATGCGATGACTAACACGCCGTTATCAGTTAATCATCAAGGACAGTTTCCTACTTCGACAATCTCTTTTAATCTTAAAGCTGGTGCATCCTTGTCCTTAGCCACCAAAGTTATCGAAGAAACCATGCGTGATTTAGCCGTCCCTTCGTCTATACATGGTGGTTTTCAAGGCTCAGCCAAAGCGTTTCAACAATCACAAAATAGTCAACCGTGGTTAATCGTTGCCGCCTTACTGACTATTTATATCGTGCTGGGAATTTTGTACGAAAGTTTTGTTCATCCGTTAACCATATTATCTACCCTACCTTCCGCAGGTGTGGGTGCAATTTTAGCGTTAATGGCATTTAAAACTGAATTCAGTTTGATTGCCTTAATCGGCGTGATTTTACTCATCGGTATCGTGAAAAAAAATGCCATTATGATGATAGATTTTGCGGTAAATGCAGAACGTAACAGTGGCATGACAGGGCATGAAGCGATACGCACCGCTTGTATGATGCGCTTTCGTCCTATCATGATGACCACCTTTGCCGCTTTATTAGCCGCATTACCACTGGCTTTCGGCACGGGTTACGGTGCAGAATTGCGCCAACCTTTAGGTATAGCCATTGTCGGTGGCTTAATGGTGAGTCAATTGCTCACTCTATACACTACCCCAGTGGTTTATTTGTATATGAACCGTTTTCAGTCTTTTTGTCGCCGTTTATGGTCATAAGTTCTGGAGCATAGGTATCTACACAAGTGCTATTACTCCTTCTCCAGAGGGAGAAGGTTGGGATGAGGGGAAATGTAAATACTTGATTTTATTCTCCTCACCCCAACCCTCTCCAACAGGAGAGGGAGTTTGGCGTTTTTATAAGCCATTGTTTTTATTGTACTGAATTGTGTGTAGATACCTATGGTTTTGGAGGTCAGGCTTTGCAAGCAGAGCTTGCATTCCTCTCTACGGCAAAAACTCCACCGTGATTTGCCGCGAATCAGCATTGCCCACACTATCCACCGCCCGAATCAAATACGTTCCTGCATAGCTTGGCAACCAAGAAAAAGTCTCTGAGGCATTGGATTTACCGACATAACTTTTATTGGCAAACCAAAAAATATCTTTGCTGCGGCTACTATTGGCGCGTAAGCCAATGGTCGTCGGTTTTGCCATGCGTAGCGTGTAAGTTCCTGCCATAGACGGCGACACAATTTCGGGGATTTCTGCATTATTGGCAAGCGTATCGTAACAGCTAGGCAACACAGGAGCTTGACGGCGCGGCATTCCTGCTTCAACAAATAAACGGTGCATTTCGCTAGACCAAAATTCATACACTTCTTTGTGACTATTGGCATGGTCTTTACACACCACCGCGCCCGTGTCGTTATCAAAATATACCGCTCGGTGTAGTGTGCTGGTTTTAATCGGTGATTTGGTTGGAATAAACCATGTTTTTGCCAATGCGGGACAATCTTCATTGGGTAAATCGCCACTGGCTGCACACACATCAATTTCGCGCACATTGGCAGGCGGTATAGCAGGTTCGTTATCCAAACCGTTAAGCAAATGTTGAGTACGCAAACTATCGATAATGTTAAAAAATAACGGCGCGGCGGATTGAATACCGATAAATGAGGTATTACCCGCATTATCAAAATTTCCCACCCATACCACTAACACTTCATTACCGACTACACCCACTGCCCACGCATCTTTAAATCCCCATGATGTCCCCGTTTTCCACGCCACTTTAGGTTTAGCACGGCGTTTAGAATCAGGGCGAATATTGTAAGTGAGCATATCTAGGGTAATAAACGCCGCCGCATCGCTAAGCAATGACACAGACGCTTCTGGCTGTTCTTTAGCATCAAGGCGATATTTCACCGAATGCAATTCGCCCCGATTTGCCAGCATCGCGTATAGCTTTGCCAATTCCTCCATCGTCACTTCCGCGCCGCCTAGCGTGATTGATAGCCCGTAATGTTCTTCGGTATCCATATTTGAAACGCCAGATTGCTTAAGAAAACCGTATAAACTGGGCTTGGATAATTTTGCGGCAATATTTAGCGCGGGAATATTACGCGAGCGCACTAACGCATCTTGTGCTGTGATAGGACCCACAAAACGCCCATCAAAATTTTCAGGATTAAACGCACCAAATGACGTTGGCGTATCAGCTAACACGGTACGCGGATGAATCAATCCTTGATCCAATGCCAACGCATAAGCAAATGGTTTCAGCGTTGATCCTGGTGAACGCTTGGCAAACACGCCATTCACTTGCCCCAAAATCTTTTTATCCCAAAAATTAGCCGAACCTACCAGCGCGTTAACCTGCATGGAATTAGCATCTAATAACAACACCGCCGCGTTGCGTATACCAGCGGAACGATTTTGTTGTACATAATTATCGACCAGTTGTTTAATGGTTTTTTGTACAGGCAGATCAATACTGCTTTTAATCGTTTTATCGTCGGGATAATGTTGTAACAGCCAATTCGTTAAATGTGGCGCGAGAAATGGTTTATCCGCTCTGGCATTCACCAGCATCGGCAAAGCAAAATCCGCCTCGTAGCGTTGATCTTGTGGATATTCCTGTAACCAATGTTGCCAAAGCCGTTGCCTTGCTTTCAGTAGCGCGGATGGGAGTTGACGATTAGGCGCACGGCGCACAGGATTTTGTGGAATCACCGCCAGCGTCAAGGCTTCCGTTAAACTCAGTTGCGAAATTGGTTTATGAAAAAAAATCAAACTCGCCGCAGGTACGCCTGAAATATTGCCGCTGTAAGGTGCGATATTCAAATACGCTTCCAATAAATCATGCTTTGAATAGCGCAATTCCAACCAAAACGCCGCCGCAATCTGCCACAATTTACCGCTTACCGAACGACTATTAATCCCATACAACTGCCGCGCTACCTGCATAGTAATGGTAGACGCACCCTGCCGCGCATCCTTACCGTAAGTCATCCACACCGAGCGCAACAACGCCAACGGATTAATGCCCAAGTGCTGATAAAACCAGCGGTCTTCATACAACAAGGTCGCTTGCTGGATATTTTTAGGAATGTCTTCCAAATCTGTCCAAACCCGATACTGCTGATCTTTAGCCAAAGTTAAACGCAATAATTCACCACGACGCGCATAAATCGCCGTTGAGCTGGTGTAATAATTCGATAACGGCGGCTTAGGACTGTAATGCAAATAAACAATACCGCCCATCAACAACAAAGTGATAACGATGATTAGTTTATGGGCTAGTTTGAAACGGGGTTTGGGCATGGCTGCAACAATCCAATTTGTAGGGTGGGCAAGCGTCTTTTTTTATGCCAATTCTGCACATTCCCCAACGCAGAAAAAACCGCTGTCGCCAGTGTGAATGAAATAGTTTGGCATTACGGCGGCGAGAAATCCCTTCGGCAACCAAACCCAAAGAATCACCTACCGCAGCCCCTAAAATAAGACCCAGCCAGTGTTGTTTAGTTTGCATATTTTCCTCGATGAGTAGGTAACATAAATAAGATGATATAGACTTGTATTGCACCAATTTAGCGAGTATAAGATTAAAATTTAAATGGTATTTAACTAGCCTATTTAAACTATTCTTATCCAAATACAATGAGGTGAATCATGAACAAAACTTTATGTTTATCTGCACTGTTTGTAGTGGTCGCTGGATGTTCCACTATTCCAGATAATTCGGATATTATTCCGATGCCTGCGACATCCCAACTTGTTCTAATGGCAATAGGTAATAAAAATAATGCCGAGGACAGAACTCCAAAAAAATATCCTATTTCACCTAATATTACTTGTAACAATGTCGAGGATAAAAAACTTAACTCTAATGACATTTTCTCCAAAGTAAAGACCGAAGCGATAGAGCAAAAAACTGGTCTCACTCCTGAACAAATCAAACAGGCGGCTGATTTACTCTATAGTGGACAGTTTCGCTCAGATATTCGAAACCTCATTATCTTAACAATATCAATAATTCCTGATTTTGCGCAAACGTTACCACAAAGTGGAGCGATAATTCAGAATAAAATTAAAGACTTAAAATCAAAAACTCAGCCTGAAAATATTAACCAGTGTATAGAAGCTATTTTGGGGAAACATCTTTGCTCAGATAAAGATACACTCCATAATCTACTTAACGACCTCTACCACGACCCTAGTTCAGAATTAGTAAAAGCTACCTTTCTTACTCTACTCGATAACCAAAGTTTTCGTTTAGCTCTCATTGTGTACGCACATTCCAATGGGGTAGATATAACACAGGAGGATTTGAACTTTGTCCAAAATCAGCTAAAAAAACCAGATATTGACATCAAGGCATTAAAGGATGAAGGGGGAAAACGATTAAAGGAAAAATATAAAATCGATGAGGCAGAGACCAAAATAAATGCTTTAACTTCACGTTGTAAATAACCTGTCCATTGGACAGATAACTTCTTGGCTGTCTGTGTGGCAGCTTTAATTCAAAATGAGGAAAAGAAAATGTTTATATCAAAAAATAAACTGCAACTTGGAGTCCATGCACTTGCTTTATCTATAGCAATTGTTTTGGTTTCTGGCTGCGCTGAATTACCAAAATGCTGTGGAGATTCGCCTGCTTTGCAAGCGAAAAAAAATGTTGTTCGAGTGGCTGGTAGTAGTGGTATTGATGAAATAATTGGTACTAGACCAATATTTCACGATGCCGCTTTAAATCCAGAGTTATATGCCACACAGTATCCTTTGTATTTATTGGGCATTGAAAAACCGCGATCTAGGACGAAAGATTTCTATAAAGAGGTTACTAAACCAAAATTTGATATTACTAATTTACAGATAGACGATAGAAACGACATTGAAAATGTGCTGGATGATGGTCACACAATGATACTTACGCACGCACTGAGAACTAAGCGGACTGATTTGAACCAAAATCAGAAAGAATGTTTTATATACAATGTGTATAAAAAAACTGAGAAATCTGCATCGTGGTGTGAACATAAACACATTATCCAAATTAAAGAAAGTGATGAAAGTTGGAAACAAGAAGGTTGGGAGGGTTTAAAGCTTTTAGGAGATGAAATCAAGGAAGCAGTCCAGCATCAAAATGGTGGAAAGGCAACGCATATTATTGTACTTGCAACGGGTTGGAACACTGAGGAGTATGAATCTTATTGGGATTTTAAGGCTTGGATGGATCGGCTTGCCGAGGATTTTAAAGGCAAGGGGGACTTTCGACCCATCTTTGTCGGAATTTCTTGGGAATCCGAATGGGGGTGGAGTGAAGTTTTTAGTTTTGGAAACAAGGGAAATGATGCGGATGAAATTGGCTTTACTTGGGCTAATTATCTGCTTAATGATATTTTAAAACCCATTGCATTAGATTCTGATACACAGCTTGTTGCTATTGGACACAGCTTTGGATCAAGGATTGTTTTGGGTTCTCATTATGTACGCAATATTATTGTTAGAGAGCCGCGTGCATCTGACAACCTTCCTGTTACTTTAATTGGCTTACAGGCTGCTTTTCCAACAGGTCGATTTTCTAAAGATAGAGGCGCGGAGCATCCATATAACTCTAAATACAAAGACCCTGCCACAGTTGTAATAACAACATCAACTAAGGACAAGGCAACTGGAATGATTGATGCGTTTACAACTGGTTATATTGGTGGAGAAGGGGGAATTGAAGAGCTTACTGAAAACAAAAAAGCCTATGAATTTGCTATTGCTCCTATATTTAGTACTAATGAAACAGAGCAACCTATTACTGATCTAGATAAGACTAAGGTATCTGTTTACAATGCGACTCCTTTCGTTGAATGTGAATTACAAGGTACTAGCAGTGGTGCTCACAGTGATGTCTACGACAAGGCAATGGGACACTTTTTAGGTGAAATAATTCGTAAATCAAAGTAACCGAGTCCTGTAGGGTGGGCAAACGGCTCTATCGTTTGCCCACGCCGTGGCATAATCGGCGATGCACGCAAAAAGACGCTTGCCCACCCTACTCACTCACTACGCCTTGAATTGAGATGAATTTTGTTCTGCTAACCGCCTTATTCTTGCTACTTGATACGCCTTAACTTGCTTATACAAAGGATGTGAACTTTTCAAGGTTAAATGCGTTAACGACACCACTAAGTTTTGATCTTTCATAGCAGTGGATTCAACTTGACAACAAATGCCGCCTTCATCGCCCATATATATAATTTTGACAATTTTTAAATTCTCATCGGGCTTCATTTTGTTATATTTTTCTTTCAAAGAAATAACTAAACGCTTGGTAGGATTTGCCGCAATCGGCAAAGCACTTTCCATCTCTTTGATTAAAGCCATCGTGGCTTGGTAATTATCTATCATAATATTTTGAAGTTGATTAGTTGTCTTAAAGACCGCTGAGTTTTAAAACTGCTCACCAGACTCAAGCCAATGCTGTCATCAAACTGACGATGATACCGCTCAAAAACCGCAACATGAACAAATCATATCAACACTTTCTCAGTCTCAACGCGGCTGTTAAGTTCATAGTAATAAATTCGGATGTATAAAAAACGTCATTGCGGCAGGGATGCCGCAATCCAGTCGCCAAGGATGGCATACTCAATCACATCCTTGTGACTGGATTCCAGCATCCATGCTGGAATGACGGCGACTCTTAAATACACGCCGACTTTTTATTGTGAACTTACGCTACTCTAAAATGGCACAATAAGATGAACAAGGATAGCTCCTAAAATCACTGACAAAATCTACATATAGCTAACCGCCAATAAAATGATCATTAAAAGCACTGTTTGAAAAGCTCA
>JBAXNR010000064.1:0-26026 GCA_037133675.1 Methylococcales bacterium | reverse complement strand
ATTTTTAGCCATTTGGTCGCTGTAACTGAATACTTTCACAGTCTCTTTAGCTATTCAGCTAAAGCTGTTTTACTCCTGTTAAAAGACTTTTGCTAACGCACAATAAAATGACAGCGTTCGTGGTGAGCTTGTCGAACCACATTCACACTTCGACAGGCTCAGTACGAACGGTTTTTTAATCATTTTATTGGCTGTTAGCTATAATGGGCATGATGCTATTGCTATCGTCCCATGCCTGACTCTCTAATCATATAATCACTTAGATCTATCCCTACCGCGTTAGGATCAACTACTTTGGTAATGTGAAGTTTTGATAAACCTTCTTTTTCTTTAAAATGCTCTAAGTTGACAACTAGCGGCTGATAAAGTACGCCTTGGCTGTTCTTAACAACCATAATAGTGGGTAACAAATGTCTACCTGGTTTGGTACTAATCACTATCGCTATTTCACCATTATTGAGCTCAACTACACTACCAACTGGATAAATACCTAAACATTTAATAAATTCTTCAACCAATTCACGATCAAAGAAACTACCACGCATCATATAAATAGATTTCAACGCGTCTGAGCAAGATACATGAACCTTAGCACCAGGATGGTTAGTGACTATTTCATAAACATCAACAATCGAAACCAGTCTGGCAAAATAGTTAATTTCGGTATCTTTTAGACCTTTAGGATAGCCTTTACCATTGACACGCTCGTGATGTGAACGAGCAACCTCTATGGCTACGCCTGGAATATCAGGGGTACTCAATAGAATTTCTGCACCGTATTGTGAGTGCTTTTCCATTTCTTTTTTTTCTTCAGGTGTTAATCCTCTATTATGTTTATCGAGAACCTCTTGAGAAACTTTAATCTCCCCAACATCATGAAGCAATGCTGCGTAGCCTAAATCGGAGAGTTGTTTTTCATTTAGACCGAGGTGGCGACCGAAAAGCAAACTAAGAATACACACGTTAAGACTATGACGAACGGTATCTTGTTGTCTAGATTTTAAATTACTAAACAAAGCGAGTGCGCTAGGATTGTGAACCACGCCATCGATAACACCATGAACGCAGGTTTTAAGCTCTACAGGATTAATTTCTTTATTAAGGCGAAAATCATTTAATACACTATGCAAAGAAGTCGTTGTGCTTTCATAGACTTGACGGGCAAGATTTAAATTTTGCTCAATTTCCTTATCTTCTAGTCTTAAGGAAAACTTAGCAGGTGCTTGACGAGGCTGCGTACTTGGCGCAAAAGATTCCTCTACTGGTTTCGCACCTGTAGTCCGACATTTGTATATAAAAAACTTATTGGCAAGTGAGGGATTGCTTTTTTCCTCATCGATATCAACAGTGCGACAGTATTTCTGAAGTTGCTGAATTTGCTTTTCACTTTTGATGAGAAAGCTTTGGAATAAAAAAGGCGTTCCTACCCACGGTCTATCCAAAGCAGAAACAAACATACCAATTTCAACGTCTGCGGTTTCATATTTTATCATTGCGAATTCCAGTACGGGTAACTCTTTGCATAAGTACTCTCAAGTACAAGTGACTAAACCATTATTTCTTTTTAATATAAAAAATCTGGCTGTTTGATTGTTTTACGAGTTTAATAATTTGATGTCCCGCTTGATCCGTATAAACACCAAAATCTAAATGTGCCGCAGGATCGGTGGCGGTTACTTTTACGACATCACCGCTAATCATTTCCATCAAGGCTTTTTTTAGCCGCAATAACGGCAAGGGACACTGCAAACCGCTGGCATCTACTTCTCGATTAAATTCAGTCATAGCTGTGTTTAATATTCTCAATTCATCTATACAGTGCTTATAATAGCATTCTCTATTAAATCTACGAACCATCGGAATAAAATGGATTATCTTCCAATTTTTGTAAATCTTAAAGGACAAGATTGTCTAGTTGTGGGTGCGGGTGATATTGCCGCACGAAAAATTGCCTGTTTAGCGCGTGCAGGGGCAAAAATTACCGTTATTGCTAAAGAAATTAGCCCTATTGTCGCAGATATGCAAGCAACTCACTCACTCATTCTGCTACAAAAAGCATTTTTGCCTGAAGACTTGCGTGATTTTAGACTGGTTGTGTCTGCTACCAATAATGATGAAACCAATCGCTTGGTTGCAAAAACTGCCGAGCAACAAAAAATTTTAGTCAATGTAGTCGATAATCCTGAGCTTTGTAGCTTTATCCTTCCTGCAATTATAGACCGTTCACCGATTATCGCCGCTGTATCTTCCAGTGGTGCTGCTCCTGTGTTAGCGCGTTTACTAAGAGCGAAAATAGAAAGCATGATTCCCCCTAGCTATGGACGACTTGCCGCACTAGCGGGAAAATTTAGACAGCCTGTACAGCAACACATTAAAAATCCTAGTCAACGGCGAATTTTTTGGGAGCAGGTTTTGCAAGGTAGCGTTGCTGAACTTATATTTTCTGGCAACGATGAGCAAGCAGAGCAACAACTTCAACAGCAACTTAGCAACCAAGAGAATATCCCACCTGTTGGCGAAGTTTACCTAATAGGCGCAGGGCCAGGTGCGGCGGATTTATTAACCTTTCGTGCCTTACGCTTGTTGCAACAAGCCGATGTCGTGGTTTACGACCATTTAGTTTCACCAGAAATTATTGATTTAGCACGGCGTGACAGCGAAAAAATTTATGTTGGCAAACAACGGAAAAATCATACCTTACCACAAGAATCTATCAACATCCTGCTGGCTGATTTAGCCAAAGCAGGTAAGCGCGTTGCTCGCTTAAAAGGTGGCGATCCATTCATCTTTGGACGTGGTGGCGAAGAAATCGAAACTCTCATGCAGCAAGGCATTGCTTTTCAGGTTGTTCCTGGGATTACCGCCGCTTCAGGCTGTGCCGCTTACGCAGGTATTCCACTCACCCATAGAGACCACGCACAATCCTGTACCTTTGTCACAGGGCATTTAAAGGACGATTCTATTCACTTAAATTGGACACAATTAGCCGCCCCGCAGCAAACTATTGTTATTTATATGGGGCTAGTGGGACTAGAAAAAATTTGTCAGTCCTTAATTGCACACGGTAGCCCTGAAAACTTACCTTGTGCTTTAGTGCAACAAGGTACTACCCACAATCAGCGCGTCATTATCGGCACGTTAGCTACCTTACCTGCGCAAGTTACCGAACTCGATATTAAGCCCCCAACCCTGATTATTATTGGCACTGTGGTAACACTTCATGAGCAACTTCGCTGGTTTGAGGGCTGATTTGTCATATAGATGTAAAGAAGTAAATAAAACAATTGAATTTTGCCGCTAAATTACCTATTCTTTGACGGCTTAGAAGCAATTTTTCACATACAAAGAACGTAGGTTCTTTATTTAATCATCAAGAGAGGTCAATATGAAAAAATCATTAGCTGCATTAGCAGGCGTTATGTTAATTGCATTAAGCGGCTCAGTATTCGCTGGCGAAGCCGAAGATGTCGGTCAGAAAATCTATGAACGTGCTTTCGGTCGTGGTTGTGGCTCTTGCCATGATATTGCTTCAAATCCTCAGTTGTCTGCGTTAATTAAAGACGACAAACTGGACAGAGCAACATTTGAAAAAGTATTGAAAGAAGGCAAGGGCGGTATGCCTAAAGCTGTTGAAGTTATCATGGCAATACCTGCTGTTACCAAAGCAGGTTACGGCGAAGATCAAGCCGTTGATGCGCTATATGCCTATTTGAAATCTAAATAATTAGATTTATTCGCGCACAAAAAGCCGCTCCAGCTTGAATAGCTGAAGCGGCTTTTTTTATGCGTGTTATTCTTTACCAAGATTACGGGTAATAATCTCTTTATAAGGCAGTCGATGCCGACTTTTAACCCAAATACCTGCAACGACTACCAGCAACAAACCGCAAGAAGCCAGACTCAAATAGACTAGACGCTTCAAATCGGACATCTCTGCAATTAACCGCTCATTAGGAACTACTGCTGCTTTAACATCATTACTAGGCGCATCAGAATAAACGCGCAACGCTCTAATATCACTACGCAAGTCTTCGATGGTCAACAGGGAATCAGGTGTTGTACCTAAACGAACGCTGTCTTCCAGTACTCTTAGCTTGCTTTCGATTGAACCACTAACCAAACCAACAAATTGTCCTTTTAAAACATTAACCTCAGCGTATAACTCAGGATTCATCTGATTATTATAAGCTTGGGTCGCTGCAAGTTTTTTATCGGTTAAATCATCATTATTAGGAAATAAAAACAAACCAGCTACCACAATGACCGACATCAAGAAAAAAACCGCAAATAACAACCATCGGTTTGCTTTAACCAGATTCTGATAACTAGGTATCGCATGTAAAACCACTAGATTGGTATTTTTTTCGGATGTGTCGCTCATTATGGGTTTCCTCTCAAACTAGGCAAGAACGTGCCTGCTTGGACAAATAGTAATTATGTGAACCTTGCCAGCGGGCAATTATACAAGCTTAATGCTTTTTTAATATCTTATTTCAAACGCTTAGCCGCTGCAATACGCATACGCAAGGCATTCAACTTAATAAAACCTTCCGCGTCTTTTTGATTATACGCACCACCATCTTCTTCAAAGGTGGCAATGCTTTCATCAAATAAACTGTCAGTCGTTGATTCACGCCCGACCACAATCACGTTACCTTTATATAATTTCAAGCGTACTTTACCGTTGACGTTGGCTTGTGAGGCATTAATCATGGTTTGCAACATCTCGCGCTCAGGACTCCACCAGTAGCCGTTATAAATTAACGACGCATAACGTGGCATTAACTCATCTTTTAAATGCGCGACTTCTCTATCCAGCGTTAAAGATTCAATAGCACGATGGGCTTTCAGCATAATTGTTCCCGCAGGCGTTTCATAACAGCCGCGTGACTTCATACCCACATAACGATTTTCCACGATGTCCAAGCGTCCTATACCATTTGCCCCACCGACTTTGTTTAACTGTTCCATCACGGTTGCAGGTGAACACGCCACACCATCAAGCTCGACAATATCGCCTTGTTGATAGGTCAATTCAATATAAGTGGCTTTATCGGGCGCGTTTTCAGGAGAAACTGACCAACGCCACATTGCTTCTTCTGGCTCTGCCCACGGATCTTCTAAGACACGACCTTCATAAGAAATGTGTAATAAATTCGCATCCATAGAATACGGTGAAGTTTTACCGTGTTTCATTTCCACAGGAATACCGTGTTTTTCAGCATAATCCAATAACGATTGGCGTGAGGTTAACTCCCATTCGCGCCACGGTGCGATAATATGAATATCAGGGCGCAAGGCATACGCACCTAGCTCAAAACGTACTTGATCGTTACCTTTACCCGTCGCGCCGTGTGAAATAGCTTTCGCGCCTGTTTCATTGGCAATATCTATTAACCGTTTAGCGATTAGAGGACGGGCAATCGACGTACCTAATAAATATTCGCCTTCGTAAATCGCATTAGCGCGAAACATTGGAAATACATAATCGAGGGCAAATTCTTCACGCAAATCTTCAATATAAATTTCCTTAATGCCCATTGCTTGCGCTTTAGTACGAGCAGGTTCAATTTCTTCACCTTGCCCTAAATCAGCGGTAAATGTCACCACTTCACAGTGATAAACATCTTGTAACCATTTGAGAATAATGGAAGTATCCAAACCACCTGAATAGGCTAATACCACTTTGTTAATATCTGACATGATGCTTTTACCTTGAGTTAAGTTGCGGTGAATTATACGCGAAAATAGTATCAGCACTAGCAACATACCCATATAGCCATAATAGTTTGTGCCATCAAGATAGCTCTTTAATAAAGCAATTGGGACATTTACCTTCCGTTTTTCGTGCTGTTTCGGGTGATATGGGAGTATGGCAAACAATACAAGTATCGCGTATGCTCAGCCAAGCAATTTCATCATCGTAAATGCTCACACCTAATTCTTTTTGATAGCTTGTCAATCGTTCAGCAAGACCGTTAAACAGCATTTCAATGTCAGGGTCGATGGAAATACTGCCTGCTAAGGCTTGTTTTTTATAAACACGAAGACACGATGTTGCAATTATTTCAACATTTTGCTCTTTAAAACAGCGTTTCCATAACTGCTCAGCTTGTTGTTTCATGCCCGCTTCGATAAAACAAGTGGTGGCATGGTTATAGCCATAGATGATGTTCGCCTCTATTTCACGCATAGACCATTCCAAGGCGGCATTTAAGTTTCTTTCAACACCCTCACCCGTCAGACACGCACAAGCCAATGAGGTATAAGCTAACTCACAACCCAATTCAGCGGATTGCACATTAAGTTGGTAGGCTTTTTTAAGGTCAGGTATGATTTGATCGCTACCGTTTTCGTATTCTGCTGCCAAACTGTGTAGCAATTCACCAACTTCTACACGCTCATCGGTATTTAATTTGTCTATGTTATTTTGTAATTTATGTAACCATTTTAAAGCAATATTGATATTTCGCTTGATACCCCAACCATTGAGATAGCTATGCGCTAAGGCAATATAAGCACGGTAATAGCCTAATTGGGCAGATTGTTGATACAGTTGAAAGGCTTTTTCGCTGGCAAATGTGGATTCTTTTGCTAAATCATACAGTTGTTCATTTTCATCTTTGACGATCTCTTTGTCCTTATTTTCATAAAAATCATCAGTTTCACAGTTATTAAAAATCAGACTGGTATTATGCAATGAGGGTTGATGTCCATGCTCATGATTGAGCCTGACAAACTCATCACGCACTAAAACAAAAGCTTTAATGACTTCATCTGGCGCGGCGGTAAAATATCTATCCGATTCGGCTTTAATGCCTATTTGTCGCAAGTATTGTAAATGCTGCTGCTTAATGGTCTCTAACTCACTAAAGCTTTCGTAGTACAGTAAGTGACAAGACGATAACAACGTGTCAGCCCACACATCAGGTTCATACTCAGTCACACCTATCATCATTTGATAAGGTGGCTCTTTCATCATTGCTATACACAAAAATCCAGCCATTATTTTCTCCTAACTAACACAAACTAAAATTTATCCGACTATCGAATACCGCTCGATAGAGATGTTGTTTATTGTTACCTCTTTCCCATGAGTAGTTGACTGATGTACTAATGTGTAACGGGGTAAACGGCATTATTTCACTCGCATTCCAGCAACCGCACCACTATCTGGACTCAATAAATAAATTCCATTATCCCCACCTGCGGCAAGTACCATGCCTTCTGACAAACCGAAACGCATTTTTCTGGGAGCGAGATTCGCAACCACCAGCGTCAAACGACCTTCTAGTTGCTCAGGAGAATAAGCCGATTTTATGCCCGCAAAAATACTGCGCGTTTCATCACCAATGTCCACCGTCAGATGCAATAATTTATCCGCACCTTCCACCGCTTCAGCTTTCAGAATTTTAGCAATGCGCAAATCCAGTTTGCCAAAATCGTTAATGTCGATAGTGTCGGCTATCGGAGAAAATTGTTTTTCTTTAACAACGGGAACGACAGTTTTTTCCAGATTTTCTTTAGACGCTTCAATAATTGCGGCAATTTTATCGGGTTCAACGCGGGTCATGAGTGGAATGAAATCATTTAGTTCATGGTTTAACAACGGCTCTAACTCGTCTATCCAGCCGTGAACTTCGCTGTTTAAAAACACTTCCGCACTGTAAGTTAAGGTTGGCAACACAGGTTTTAAATACGCCACCAGCACACGGAATAAATTTAAACCCACTGTGCAGACCGCTTGTAATTCGGCTTCTTTGCCTGCTTCTTTGGCAATCAGCCACGGTTTTTTCTCATCAATATAGCGATTGGCTTTATCCGCTAACGCCATAATCTCACGCATGGCTTTGCCAAACTCGCGGTTTTCATAAAATTCCGCAATGATTTCATTAGCCGCTATGAATTCAAACCACAATTCAGGTTCAGCCAATTCAGCCGACAGCCTATTATTAAAGCGTTTGGCAATAAAACCGCTGCAACGACTACCAATATTCACCACTTTGCCGACTAAATCCGAATTCACCCGTTGACTGAAATCATCAAAATTCAAATCCAAATCATCCACGCCCGCACTGAGTTTAGCGGCAAAATAATAACGTAAATATTCAGGGTTTAAATGATCCAAATACGTCCGCGCAGTGATAAACGTGCCGCGAGATTTGGACATTTTCTCGCCGTTCACCGTTAAAAAACCGTGGGCAAAAATCGCACTGGGAGTTCTAAAATTGGCACCTTTTAACATCGCAGGCCAGAATAACGCATGAAAATAAATAATATCTTTACCGATGAAATGATACAGCTCAGTGTTGCTGTCTTTTGCCCAAAACGCATCGAAATCCAGCACTTTCTTATCGCACAGATTTTTAAAACTCGCCATATAACCAATCGGCGCGTCTAACCAGACATAAAAATATTTATTCGGTGCATCAGGAATTTCAAAACCAAAATACGGCGCGTCACGGGAAATGTCCCATTGTTGCAATCCGCTGTCTAACCATTCCGCTAATTTATTACGCACTTCAGGTTGCAAATGTCCAGCTTGTGTCCAGTCGGTCAACATTTCGGTGAAATCAGCCAGATTAAAAAAGTAATGCACTGATTCTTTATCAATTGGCTTTTCGCCAGAAATTGCCGACACCGCATTTTTCAATTCCGACGACGCATAATTTGCCCCACACACTTCACAACCATCACCATATTGTTCAGTCGCGCCACATTTTGGACAATCGCCTTTAATAAAACGGTCAGGTAAAAACATCTCTTTCACAGGATCATAAGCCTGAGTAATCGTCCGCGAACTGATATGCCCTGCCGCTTTTAAACGGTTATAAATCAACGAGGAAAAATGTTTATTTTCCTCAGAATGGGTGCTGTGATAATTATCAAACGCCACGCCAAACTCGGTGAAATCTGCCAGATGTTCCTTACCAACTTGGGCAATCAGTGCTTCAGGCGTAATGCCTTCACGGTCAGCTTTCAACATAATCGGGGTACCGTGGGTATCATCAGCGCAGACATAATGACAAATATTGCCGCGTTGTTTTTGAAAGCGCACCCACATATCAGTTTGCAGATATTCCAGCATGTGACCGATATGAATCGGACCGTTGGCATAAGGTAACGCGCTAGTGACAAGAATTTTTCTATTCGACATGGTGTTTAAGTTCAGAATACAAGGGGAAAATTAGGTGAATATTATGGCATAAAATCCACTATGTCTGACGCAAAAGGCTTAGTGATTGATATTGATGCCTTTCGTAAAGCGGGGCGGAAAACCAATTATCGTGATAAAATTTTGGTAACAACCTTAGCACCTTGTTGGTACTGCTCTGGTTTAATTCGGCAATTCAACATTGGCACGGTGGTCATCGGTGAATCAGTTAATTTTGAAGGTCATAAGGATTGGCTCATAAACCCGTCATTCTGGCAGGGATGCCAGAATCCAGTGCCACGGATGGTAACTACATGATTATAAATAATTATTGTGCAGTATCCAGTTTCACATCCTTGTGACTGGATTCCAGCATCCATGCTGGAATGACGGTGTTTTTAGTAATATAGTTGTTTACAGTCTCTTTAGCTATTGGCTAGAAAACAGCTAAAGCTGTTTTGCTCCTGTTAAAAGACTTTTGAGCAATTACTTATCGCGTTAATGAGCCGCTTTATTGAACAATCACCACACATTTGGTTTGAAGATATTGGAGAGTGTCACAGTGCTTAAACAGCTCATTAAAATCCTGTCGATAGTCTGGCTATTGCTGGGCATTAATTCCGCTTGGGCAACCGAGCTAGAGCCAGTAACACTGCAATTAAAATGGCAACATCAATTTCAATTTGCTGGTTATTACGCCGCTAAGGAAAAAGGCTTTTATAAAGACGCAGGGCTGAATGTCACGATTATTGAGGCAACGCCTGACACGAATGTTGTTCAAGAAGTTATTGCAGGTCGCACTCAGTTTGGTATTGGCACTAGCGAACTGATTTTAAATCGTCATCGTGGTGATGACGTGCTGGTGCTGGGGGTTATTTTTCAGCATTCGCCCTTGAGTTTGATTACCTTGAAAGAATCGGGTATTGATAATATTCATAAATTGCTGGATAAAAAAGTCATGATTGAACCCAGTTCCTCAGAGTTGTTTGCTTATTTACAACAAGAAGGCTTTACCGAAAAAGCCTTCAAGCTAGAGCCTCATAACTTCGATATAAATGATTTACTAGCGGGTAGAATCGATGCAATCTCAGTCTATGAAACCGACGAACCCTATTTGCTCAAGCAACAGGGACGCGCTTACAATCTATTTAGCCCTCGAATGGGTGGTATCGATTTTTATGGTGATAATTTCTTCACCACAAATGCCGAATTGAAAGCACATCCACAACGAGTGAAGGCATTTATAGCGGCAACAAGGCGCGGCTGGCATTATGCCATGCAGCATTCTGACGAAATCGTGCAGTTAATTTATAAAAATTATTCACAACGTCACAGTATTGAGCATTTACAGTTTGAAGCGGCGGCGATGCACGATTTAATGCAGCCTGAATTGATTGAAGTAGGTTATATGAATGTGGGTCGTTGGCAGCATATCGCAGAAACTTATCATAGATTAGGGCTATTGCCAGAGAGTTTCGATGTTGAGACCATGTTGTATTTTCCCCATTCAGCAAATGATTTTCAAGAACTTAAAATCAAGCTTTACTATACTGCGGCTGGCTTATCACTATTGATTTTTCTATCGATTATTCTGTTTCGATTTTATCGAACAGCGCGACTCAATGAAATCAAGCTCAACACCCTATTTAATAATGCACCATTGAGTATCATTGTGTTGGATGCTGAAAATCGAGTGCTGCTCTGGAATGCCGAAGCCGAAAAAACCTTTCTTTGGTGTGCTAAAGACATAGTGAAAAAAAGCATTTTAATCATAGTTCCTCCAGAAAAACACACAGAAGTGGAAAAAGTTCTGGAGGCTGTACATAAAAGTCAGGGTATTCAGCACCACAAAAACATCAACATCAAAAAAGATGGCAGTGAAATTTTATGCGAATGGATGAACGCGCCTTTTAAGGACAAACAAAATCATTCTGGTTTCATGATCTGCATGGCGCGAGACATCACCGAACAAGAGCAGTTAAAGAAGGCACTTGAGCAAGCCGCGCATTATGACAATTTAACATCGTTGCCAAACCGAGCGTTGATTTTTGAAAAACTGAAACAATCGTTAGAGACCGCCGCACGGCAAAGAACTAAAGTAGCTATTTTGTTTCTCGACTTAAACGGCTTTAAAGCAATTAACGATACGCTTGGACACGAAGCGGGTGATGTATTGCTGATGACAATTGCGCAACGTCTACCACAGGCTATCCGCGAAAGCGACTATGCAGGTAGACTAGGCGGCGATGAATTTTTGATTATTCTGCAAGATGTAGGCACATTGGAAAACGCACAAAGGATTGCTAATAATGTACGAAATTTGATTCGCCAACCTTGTGTGATTAACACTGAAATTGTCACTATCGATGTCAGTATTGGTATTAGCCTTTATCCAGACGATACCACAGAAATCAATGCCCTAATTCACCAAGCTGATAAAAGTATGTATCAGGCTAAGTGGATAACACAGTAACCACGCTTAAATTCACAATTTACCCAACAATGGGTTTCAGCATTGACGTTTTACCTACCATAACGTCAACCGCTTTCAACAAACGTTTGAAAACCGATTGCTGTAGATAAGGAATATTATGTTTTTCACACAACGCCATGACTTGTGGTTGCACTTTTTGATATTGACTTAACGGCATATCTGGCCACAAATGGTGTTCGATTTGATAATTCAGCCAGCCGTAGAAAAAATCATTAAAATTAGAACCCGTTGGATAATTCACTGAACCTAAAATCTGCCGCAAATAAAACTCGCCTTTACTGTGACTTTTTTCATCAAACATCATCACATCATCACCTGCGTGATTGGGAATCATCACCAGAAAACTGTGCATATTGGTGAAAATTTCTGCCAACAATGAATTAAGAAACACGCTTAAAACCGCAAAACTGCCCAATGGTAAAAACAGCAAAGGCAGCAACACAAAGCGATACACGGTATAAGGCAAAATACTTTGCAGCCATAATGCCCTGCCCTGTTTGGTAAACAAACTCCATGCACCAAGGCGGGTCATCACTGGTTTAACTTCTCCCTGTCGTCTGGCAGAATGTAAGCAAAATTCTTTATGGGTTCTGGGCGTGTAATAAACAATTTTCCATATCCCTGAGAAAACCGCCACAATCACATAACGCGACCACATCGGCAGCTTTGATTGCCTCAGCCATTCCATATTATGTTGCGCATTGTTGGGGTCGGCTTTTTCACCCAAACTATAATGATGCAATACATCATGTTCATGATGCCAACCCGCGACAGTAAACCAGTCTGGCCAATCCATAAAACGTCGCCAGCCATGAGCAAATTTTTTGCTGGTGTAATTTTTATCGACACCTTTAAGTTTATCGTAGGCTCTATGAACAATTGGATGCCCTACTTGTGTCCAGCGGGTGAAACTACCCTGACTGATTAACAATGCGGAAATGGGATTAGGGAAAATCCATGCCGTGCCATAACCGATAATTGAGCAAATTTTTCCCCATTTTTCCATTTTGGTTAAATGCTCAAAATCCTCAATGCCAGTATTGGCTAGTGATTGTTGATGAATTGCTGTGATGTCTTTGACTAATTGCTCGCGATTTACCGATTGGTAACTGTGTAAACTCAAAACGTGTTGCCTCTGTGTGCAGTGGTGTGGTGTTACAGCAACCTAGATTGAGTTGCCGCTTTTTTACAACCTGACATAATACGCGGCTTTTGTTAAGTTAGCTATTGCCAACCCAGTTAAAAAGCAGAAATATTAACGCGCCACTCTAATCCACTGTCTTGTAAGTTGTAATCGGCTTTTGGGGTGACCGCTTTTAGGGCGTGTGCGTAAATGATTTCAGTATTTACTTGTTTAAATGGTTGCCATTCTAAGCCTATGCCCATGGAATATAGATAACTGATATGTGCGCTATCACCACGATTTTGACCTGCGCCATAATCCATAAATGGAAAAATAGTTAATTGATTCGAGAAGATTCTTTCACCTTCATCTTTGAGCAGCGGATAACGCAATTCGGCTGACAAGTCATAGCCTTTATCTCGAACCAACTCATTTTCACGATAGCCACGCACACTGTAACGCCCGCCTAAAGCAAAGCGTTCTAAGGTCATTAATTTGTCATCGCTGTATTGTAGGTCACCGCGCAAAATCAAATTAGCGTCGGTATCAAGCACTTGCCCTGCATATTGAACTTGCCCTAGCCACGAGACAAAATTGCCGTCTGGATTACTTGGGTCTTTATGCCACGTTGGTGCAAGCGCGTTAATACCTACGCTAGTCGTTGAACGTGCTGAAAAAACTTGATGTTCTAAGCGTTCAGTGAAATCAAGGCTAAAACGTAATACAGAGTCTTTGCTGACACCGTCTTTGCTAGCCCCTTCGGAAAAAGGAAAAGGTTCATTTAAGATACCAAGAAAAGTTTTATTCCTTTTGAAATTAAAAACTACTCCTATATTTAGATTGCGGTTTAACGTTTGTATCAACGGCTGGCTTAAACCAAACTCGTAGTTCGCATAGCGACTTGTAATATTGAGTGGTTTTAAGGTTCGTTCAACAATCGTTGCATTGTTACGATCAAAATGAAAATTGAATAAGGTGTTGTGCGCATTCAATGGAATCGAGAAGCTGCCTGAACCACCCAATAAACCTTCACTATAAGCGACAGAGCCGCTGACAATATCACCAAAACCCGTCAAATTGCGCACCCAACCGCTTAAGTGATTTATCTCACCACCAATGCTGGGCGGCGTGTAATTGTCAGCGGTTAAGGAAAGTTGATAAGGTCTGGCACGCGTTACATCAACTTCTAAAATACTGGTTCCGCGTTTACTGGCTGGAATTAAACTGCCATTCATGCGTTCAATCAGTGGATCAAGTAATAATTGCTGAAAATTTTGCCGCAACTGATTAGTGTCTAATACTTGTTCATCATCCGCATATAAACGCTCGCTGATGTAGGTTGGGCTTAGCCATTCTGTACCTTTAACACGAATTTCGGTTAATTTTCCTTCGATGATTTGCAGGGTAATAATGCCGTCTTGAAATTGTTGATCTGGAAGCACCGCGCCTGAATTCACATAGCCTTGTTGAACGTAATATTGGCTTATTTGCTGGCGTAACTCTTCAATTTCATTAACTGTAACTGCTTTGCCGATAAACGGTTGGGCAATTTTTTGTAAATCTTCATCACTGATCACGGTATTACCCGTGAACTTTATACCTTTGAGCTGAATTTTAACGGCATTTTTATGCGTTTGTGGCAGCAAAATTTTTTCCGCAGGCGGTAAGGTAAAGCTGGGTAATTTTTCGGGAATAGTGTTAGGCAACTTGGGGCGGTCTGTACTGGGTCGGTCAATAATTAAACTATCGATAGGTGATTGTCTAATCGTCACATCGTCACTCAATACCGATGATGACAGCGAAACACCAATAACTAAGGCTGTAAGTTTGTGCATGGAAATGATGCTCCCGACAGAATGATTGGCTTAGCAGTCGCTATCGATGAAGGCTTGGCGGTTGCGGTTTCTGTTGCTAGCGGAATATAACTGTATCGCGATTCATCGGCTGGAATACCGCCTTGACTGCCACGCGCTAAGCTACTGCCTAACATGGCTGAACTCTGGCAAAGGCTGTTATCAATACTTGGCATGACTAATTGGGAAGAATCCAAACCACTGACGCTGGCACTAATATCAAATTGTGGCGAAGTAACATTAATTGAGCCATTGACTCCATTTTCAGAGGCAGCTTGAATGACGTTAAACCCTGAAACAAAAGGTCGCCACACAACGCGACGACCACCAAGCGTTAAACTGTTTTGGCTAAAAAGCAGTGCTTTTAGATTGAGGTTAATATTGCCACCCGAACCACCCACCGCATTGGCTTGTATTACGCCAGTATCCATGACTAAATAATCAGCTCTGACATTAATATTGCCTCCGTGGCTATTCGCCCCACTAACAGAGGTTAAAAAACCTGAGTTTTGTAAATAAATTAACTGCCCACCGTTAATAGTAATAGTGCCACCGTTACCCGTATTGGCAGTTGTGGTGATAAAGGAGGGATCCATCGTAAGCCAATGTGAGAAATTAATATTAATGTCACTCGCATCGATATTGCCCGTTGCCGCAGTGGTAATTTCGCTGTCTTTTAAAGTAATATCAGGGGCTGAAACAGTGATGGAAGAGGGAATAATATTACTGGTATTGGCGATATTAGCCGCATTTTTTAGGCTGATTTTGCCATAATTACTTAGAAAAATTGCTTGACTGGCTGCTATATTCACATTACCCGTTTGTCCTTGCGATTGTGCGTCGGCTTCAGCAGAAATACTGGCATTGTCTACGGTAATGACAGGTGCGGTAATGGTAATATTACCCGCACTGCCCGCGCCAGAAGTAGATGAATTAATCAACGCGCTGTTGCGTACGGTCATTGAGCGACTATTTTCAATAGTTATGATGCCCGCATTACCTGAGCTACCAGAATCCGTATTACTGTGTATTGAGCCATTATCAATGATGGTGTCGTCGCTATTAACAGTAATATTACCCGCATGACCTGTTCCTGATGTCAGCGTGGTAATCTGCCCTTTATTTAATACAGTCACACCGTTAGCTTTAAGCTTAACAGTCCCCGCACTACCCGCGTTGACCAGTGTCGCATTTCTTGAACTACTGGAAATCAATGCGCTATTGCCCTGTCCATCAACCGAAATAGTAGTAGCATCAATGGCAATATTACCCGCCTGACCTGATCCCCAAGTGTCGCTGACAATCTGTCCAGCATTTGCTACGTTTAGGCTAGTGGCTTTAATGTTGATCGTTCCCGCATTGCCCGCATTGGTTATCAGGTCATTGTTGGTATTACTGGCAATACCCGTGAATTGATTGCTGCCTTGCCCATCAATAAAAACTGTCCCTGCACTGATATTAATAGCCCCCGCATTACCTGTTCCCCACGCATTACTGCTAATTTGCCCATGATTTAATACACCTAACACGCTGGTTGTAATAGACACATTGCCCGCATTTCCTGCGTTAGCTATCAGGTCATTATTTGAATCGCTGGAAATCCACGCGCCATTGCCTTGTCCATTCACCAAAATACTAGCCGCATTTATGGCAACATTGCCTGCATTACCTGATCCCCAAGTATCACTGCTAATCTGTCCTCCATTTGTTACAGTCATGCTATCAGCTTTAATACTGACCGCACCCGCATTACCCGCATCGCTATTACGTCATTATTAGTATTACTGGCAATGCCAGTGAACTGATTGCCACCTTGTCCATCAACAAGAATGGTACTCGCATCAATATTTATATCCCCAGCATTCCCTGTGTCCCAAGTATCACTACCTATGCGTCCACCATTTAATAGGCTTAGACTATTACTTTTAACGGATACGCCACCAGCGTTGCCAGAACCCAAGGTGTCGGCAGCCACTGAACTACCGTCCTTAATAATAATGTCACCGCCTTGCATAGTAATTTTTCCACCCGCATCACCACTGGTATCTAGCGAACTTGCCGCTGTCAACTCAATACGTCCAGTTAAGGCAGTGGTCACTGGCGCGTTGAGTGGTAACTCAGTAATTGTGTTACCCGTCCCATAAATCTGAATATTACCAGAGGGGCTGGTCAAGCTGCCGTTATTAACGGTCACATTATGCCCACTCAGTGAAACTGCGCTACCGTCTTTAAAATCAAGTACACTCCCCTGCACTTCGATATTACCGCCTTGATTATTTAAAAAGCCAAACCCAGTCGGTTCAGCAATGGATAAGGTATTGACAGCAAGATTAGTTGCACTGAATTGGCTACCATCGGTAAATCGTAGCGTGTCAGCGGTACTCATATAAAACGCAGCGGGAACATCGACTTGTGCATTAATACCAAACGTCACACCTGCTGGATTAATAAAATAAAAATTAGCCGTGCCGATAGTCGATTGTAGCAAGCCATCAATCTTAGAAATCTGACCGCCTGTCACGCGGCTAATGACATTTGTTAACGCATTATCGCCCGTAAAAGTCGCGCTTTCGCCCGTGTTAATAGTAAAGGTGTTAAAACTATGAAATAAATTATTCCCTACCGTTGTCCCCAAACTTTGCGGAATGTTCATTTGTCCTGACAAAGTGGTCGCACTACCCAGCGAACCATCGGTAATTACCTCTGCATAAACTGAGCTATTTATAAGCAAGGTAAAACAAAATAACCTAATGACTGTTTTCATAAAAATACCTTTTGGGTTAAGTAAGAGCAAGCAAAGCTTGCACTCCGCCACTAAAATCCGCTTGATTTTGTATTCGCAACAGGTAATAGTGAGCCACTGAAACCCTCATACTTTTGTTTATTATAAGTTAGTCATTCGTGAAATGGTCACATAAACCCTACGTCATCGTATTTTTTATCAGTCTCATTGTCTGGTCGAGTCTGTTCGCCTTACGCACCAGTGGCGTATTACAGGCGATGGAGCTATTGACTTACGATACTCTATTTGAACTACGCCCAGACAGTGAGCAAGTATCGCCGTTGGTGTTAATCAGTGAAACCGAAGCCGATATTCAACGCTATGGTTATCCGTTATCCGATGGTATTTTTGCGAATAGTTTAGAAAAATTACTCGCGGCTGGTGTGCGTGTTATTGGCGTTGATAAATACCGTGATTTACCCGTCGCCCCTGAATCAGAACGACTAAATAAAGTGCTGACTAGCCACGACAATATCATTTGGATTTTTTTCGTTGGTGATAAAAAACAAGGGCGAATTAATCCCCCCGCTGTATTAAAAGATTCCGCGAAAATTGGCTTCAATGACATGATTAATGATCCAGACGGTGTATCGCGGCGCGGTTTATTATTTCTTGATGACAACGGCACAACCCATTACGCCTTCTCTTTATTGTTGGCATTGAATTACTTGGCAGCAGAAAATATTCAACCACAAAACGATGCTCAGGGTTATTTACAACTGAGTAATAGCATCTTTTTACCGTTACAACCAAATACAGGCAGTTATGCGGGTATCGACACAGGCGGTTATCAACTTCTGTTGAGCTATCCGCATTTACACAGTAACTTTCTAAGCTTTACTATCAGTGAATTATTAGATGGCAAAGTGCCTGCACAAGCACTGCGCGATAAAATCGTTTTAATCGGCGCGATGGCTCCAAGCTTAAGCGATTACAAATTATTTCCTAATGGCAGTCGTCATTATGGTGTTGAACTACACGCGCATATCATTGACCAAATTATTCAAACTGTCTTGCATGATTATCCTTTAATGCGCGACTGGTCAGACACAATAGAATATGGCTGGCTATTGTTTTGGTGCATACTGGGCGGCACAGCAAGTTTTTTTCGGGGTGGTATGGTACGTTTATCACTGATCAACATTAGCGGCTTGCTAGTGTTGTTTGTCAGTGCTGTGTTGGCGTTTAGACAAGGTTTGTGGCTACCGTTGCTGTCATCATCACTCGCATGGTTGTCGGCATTGATTTTCGGCGTATTTTGGTTTTCCAATATAGATCGCAACGAACGCAAACAATTACTACGGCTGTTTGAACAATACGTCTCTCTGCAAGTAGCAAGCACACTATGGGAAAGACGTGATGAATTTTTTATTGGCGGTGGCGTAAAACCCGATCAACTCACTGCTACCGTGATGTTCACCGATTTAGCTAATTTCACCACGATCGCTGAAGGTATGAATCCGCTCAGCTTGATGAACTGGCTAAACGAATACATGGACGAAATGAGCAATATCATTATTGCCAAGGACGGCATGATTAATAAATACATCGGTGATGCCATTATGGCGGTGTTTGGTGTGCCAGTGAAAAAAACTGATTCGGCTGGGATTACTACTGATGCACTGAATTCGGTAGAAAGTGCGGTGCGTATGGGCGAAAGACTCCAAGAACTTAATGTGCGTTGGCAACAACAAGGGCTACCTATTATTGGTATGCGAGTCGGTATTTATACGGGTTCATTGGTTGCAGGAACGTTAGGCGGACAGCAACGCATGGAATATACTGTGATTGGCGATACTGTCAATATAGCGTCTCGACTGGAAAGTTTCGATAAAACCATCGCCACACCCGATGCACAACAACCCTGTCGCATTTTGGTAGGCGAAAGCACATGGCAACTTATTCGCACTCATTATGTCACTGAACAGATTGGTGAATGTCAGTTGAAAGGTAAACATAACATGATTAACATATACCGCGTTCTCGACCGTATCACTCACTCATCATTATAATAATAAGGACTCTTTTCATGAAACGCACAGCTCTTTCACTCATTATGTTCACCGTTGTGCTATTGCCAACACAAGCAACACACGCAGAACGCTCTATCGCTTTTACCCCTCCTCAACTTGGCACACCCGCAGCGCGTGTCGGTGGTGGAACACGCAGTATCCAAAAAGCACTAGATCAAGCTAAACTACTTTCCACAGAGCAACACATCCAACTGTTAGCCGCTAATAAAACTGCATTAACAAGTTCAGCGACACCAACACTGTACTGGAATACCTCTAGCATTCCTCCCTACGAAATTGAAATCAGTGTGCAACAAGGTGAAAACCAGCCATTGTTGAAAAAAAATATTGGGAAAATTACAACAAAGGGAATTCAAGCTATTCGCCTTGCTGATTACGGTGTAGCATTAGTGGCTGGGCAGGACTACACTTGGTCGGTCGCACTTATTACTGATTCTGCACAACCCTCAGACGATTTATTAGCTGATGCGACTATTCGCTATGAAATACCCACCGCACCACTAACGGATACTGCCCTTATGACTAAAGCAGGTTATTGGTATGATGCGGTAGCACAATTAATCAAAACAAACTCCCCTAAACTACCAGAACTATTACGCCAAGAAGGCATTGCACTCACGGTTGCCAAGTAATTTTTGACCGTTGTTGATTAGTTACGCAACAACGGGTAAAAAATATTTTCCTCTAAAATAAATGGCGACATTGACCAAGGCAATCAGCACAGGCACTTCCACCAACGGACCAATTACTGCGGCAAAAGCTTCACCCGATTGCAAGCCAAAAATAGCCACTGCGACTGCAATCGCTAATTCAAAATTATTGCTTGCCGCAGTGAATGACAGTGTTGCTGAAATACGATAACCCGCGCCTAGTTTTGCTGACATAAAAAACGTCAGTAAAAACATAATTAAAAAATAAATCACCAACGGCACGGCGATACGCAATACATCAAACGGCAGTTGTACAATGACTTCACCTTTGAGCGAAAACATTACCAAAATAGTAAACAGCAAGGCAATCAGTGTTATTGGACTAATTTTGGGAATGAATTTTTCTTCATACCAAACTTGTCCTTTACTGCGCACTAAAAAAAACCGTGTCAACAGTCCTAATAAAAACGGAATACCTAAATAAATCAACACACTTTTAGCGACTTCTACAATAGTAATCGGCACTTCCAAACCCGAAGCAATGCCTAACCAATCGGGTAACACGGTGACAAAAATATAGGCGTAAATGGAAAAAAACAGCATTTGAAAAATGGAGTTAAACGCTACCAAGCCCGCGCAATATTCGCTATCGCCGTCCGCTAATTCGTTCCATACCAATACCATCGCAATACAACGCGACAAGCCGATAATAATCAGACCGACCATATAGTCTGGATAATCACGCAAGAATACGATAGCCAGCACAAACATTAATACAGGACCAATAATCCAGTTCTGTACCAAAGACAATATCAACACCTTGGTATTTTTAAAAATACGCGGCACTTCCTCGTAACGCACTTTTGCCAGTGGCGGATACATCATCAGAATCAAACCGATAGCAATCGGAATAGAGGTCGTTCCGACTTGAAATTTTGTCAGCCATAAATTAAAGCTAGGCACAAAATAACCCAAGGCAACACCCGCCGCCATTGTGATGAAAATCCACAGCGTTAAAAAGCGTTCAACAAAACCTAAGCGTTTTTCTGTTTGCGTAGTCATAGTGTTTCTGTACCGATTTTATTCAAGGCTAATGTTAATTCAGCCGCTGGCATGGTTTCAATCGGCAAGGCTAATAACTGTTGAATACGTTTTTCCAATGCGTTGTAAGTCGCTTGAAACGCTGCCGCAATCTCTTGTTCACTACCCGTAACATGAGCAGGATCAGGCAAACCCCAATGTCCTCTCACTACACTGTTTAAATACACAGGACAGGCTTCACCCGCAGCAGAATCGCACACCGTAATGGCAATATCAATGTCTTGATCCTCAAATTCATTCCATGATTGGCTAGTAAAACCTTCAGTCGCAATACCGTTACGTTTTAAGGTTGCAAGCGCGTTGGTATTCACTTTGCCAAGCGGACGACTACCCGCTGAAAAGGCTTGTAATCTCCCGTTCTGCGTGTGATTAATTAACGCTTCGCCTAACACACTGCGGCAAGAATTTCCTGTGCATAAAATTAAAACTTTTAACATGATGACCTCTGGTTATTTTTGAGTAAATCATAAGGAGTGCAAGCTCTGCTTACAGGTGCAACGCCTTATTGGTAAAAAATTGTCTGATAACGCCTATTTTAGTTCCAAAATTGTTACATGGGAATTACACTGAGACTATTTAATCATCTAACAGGATAATCCATGACCCATTTTGCCTTAACAGCCATTTCACCGATTGATGGTCGCTATGCCGACAAAGTCGAAGCACTGCGCCCCATTTTTAGTGAATACGGTTTAATTCATTTCCGTGTTCTTGTTGAAGTACGCTGGTTACAAGCACTCGCTGTACATCCTCTGATTCCTGAAGTATCACCGTTCAGTGAATCTGCAAATGAATTATTGAACACTATCGTCACTGACTTTTCATTAGCCGATGCCCAGCGCGTCAAAGACATTGAAAAAACCACCAATCACGATGTCAAAGCCGTTGAATACTTGCTGAAAGAAAAAATTGCAGGCTGTGCAGAACTTGAACAAGTCAGCGAGTTTATTCATTTTGCCTGTACCTCCGAGGACATTAATAATTTGTCTTATGCGTTAATGTTGCAAGCAGGACGGCTGGTTATTTTAGAGCAACAAAACGACTGCATCGCCGCGTTAAAAAAACTCGCTTTAGAAACGGCTGAACAACCGATGTTGTCACGTACACACGGTCAATCAGCCACACCCACCACAGTAGGCAAAGAATTCGCCAATGTAGTCGCTCGTTTGTCACGACAAAAACAACAACTGGAAGCCGTGGCATTACTAGGCAAAGTCAACGGCGCGGTGGGCAATTATAATGCTCATGCAGTCGCTTATCCCGATGTCGATTGGACTGAATTTGCCCAATGTTTTGTCGAATCATTAGGGCTGCAATTTAATCCCTACACTATTCAAATTGAACCGCATGATTATATTGCTGAATATTTTCACGCACTGTCACGCTTCAATACTATTTTGTTAGATTTTAACCGTGATATTTGGGGCTATATTTCCTTGGGTTATTTCAAACAACGTACTATTGCGGGTGAAGTGGGTTCATCCACCATGCCACATAAAGTCAATCCGATTGATTTTGAAAACTCAGAAGGTAATTTAGGTATTGCCAATGCGATGTTTGGTTTTCTGGCAGAAAAATTGCCCGTGTCGCGCTGGCAACGGGATTTAACCGATTCCACTGTGTTGCGTAATATTGGTGTCGGTATCGCTCATACCAGTATCGCTATTCAAGCCAGTTTAAAAGGCATTTCTAAATTACAAATTAATGTCGAAGCCATTGAAGCGGATTTAAACGCCAATTGGGAAGTGTTGGCAGAGCCGATTCAAACCGTGATGCGCCGTTATGGTGTCGAAAAACCTTATGAAAAATTAAAGGAATTAACCAGAGGACAGCGGATTACAGCCGACCAACTGTGGATTTTTATTGAAAACCTAGAAATACCTGAGAAGGATAAAGTAGCATTATTGGCACTCACACCGCGTAACTACACAGGTTATGCGGCACGGTTAGCAAAAGATATTTAAGTGCGACCTAAACACTGAGTGATTTTTATCTTTTGATACAGCGGAATACAAATCGTAGGTTTGTATTCCGAGTTGCTCACGACCTGTTTCTACAACGACTACAACCTAAAAACCGCTACTTATCACATTATTTATTTTTATGCACATTGATCCTTTTAGCATCGTTATTTTTACTGTCATCATTTCATTATTGATGAGTGCTGGCTTATTCGTGATGTCACGAGATTATTTAACCGATGTCAAAGGCGTACATTGCTGGGCAACGGCATTGTTATTAATGGCGATAAGTTGGCTTTTATTGGCTCTATACGGGATTATTCCGAATTTTTTCTCGCTGGTAATAGGGACTACCCTTGGTTTTTTAGCATTGGTTTTTTATTTTCATGCCTTGGTGGCATTTAAAGAACTCAAGGTTTCCATGCGATGGTTATATTTATTGGTCGCCATTGTCTTTATCGGACATATTTATTTCGTCCACATCAGCTTTAATATGGCTGCTAAAATCGTTGTGACCTCACTATCTATTGCAGTCGTGTTACTGGCAAACAGCTTTTTGTTATTGACCAAACAGCACGGTGTTTGCCCTAGAAGTCATCGTTTAACGGCGGCTTTTTTTGCTTTTGCCTCGTGTATCTATGTCATACGCGCAATTTATTACTTAGTTTGGAATACTCAGCCTGAACAAACCTTATTTCAGCACAATATCGTTCAGGATATAGCCTATTTAACCAACGCTATCTTTATTGTCGGGACTTCTTTCGGTTTTGCGTTGATGTGCAACGAAAAGTATCTTACCGAAAAAAATCAGGCGCAATTAGACCTGAAAAAATCGGTTTCGCTATTGAATACGATCCTTGAGTCCAACGAAGATGCACTCTTAGCCGTCGATTTAACGGGTAAAATTACTAAATACAACAGCCTGTTTGTTAAGATGTGGGCTATTCCTGAACCTATGTTCAATGCAAAGAGCGACGAACTACTGCTCAACTTTGTATTGAGTCAGCTTGTTGACAAAGAAAGCTTTATTAATGAGGTAATAAATATTTACAAACACCTTCATGACGATACTTTTTCCGAACTGCATTTCAACGATGGCAGAATTATAGAGCGTTATTCCCGACCACAATATCTTAACGATGAACCCGTGGGACGAGTGTGGAGTTTTCGGGATGTCACTGAGCGCAAACGAATGGAACAACAACTGCGTGATAGTGAAGATCGTTTTAGAAATTTATTTGAGAATGCGCCGCTTCCCTATCAATCACTGGATATTGAAGGTAATTTTCTATCTATCAATCAAGCATGGCTTGAGATGGTGGGCTGCCAACCCAACGAGGTCATTGGTCGGTTTTTTGGCGATTTTATGACCGAATCATCAAAATTACTGGCAACTCAAACCTTTAGTCAATTTAAAAAAGAAGGGGCTATATCGAGTTTTAAAAAAGAAGGTTATGTATCGAGTCCTCTATTTGAATTGGTACGCAGTGATACAGGGGAAAAACGCCTAGTGACAATGAACGGGCGTATTATCAAGGACGCTCAAGGGGTATTCCAGCAGACGCTCTGCATTTTAACAGATGTCACCGAACAATATGGGCTTGAAAAAGAATTGAAAGACAGTGAGCAACGGTTTCGGCTGTTGATTGAGAAAATGCCTTTAGCCTTGGGCTTAACCAATAACAGAGATGAGTTGATTTTTATCAATGACCGCTTTAAACACACTTTTGGCTATACCTTAAAGAATCTTCCCACCATCGAACACTGGTGGTCGCTTGCTTATCCTGATAAAAATTACCGTCAACAAGTCATAGCAACATGGACAGCTGCCGTTGAAAAAGCCGCTCATTTGGGTACGGACATCGAACCCCTTGAATACCGTATCACCTGTAAAGACGGTGTCGAGCGCGTGATGGTGGTCTCAGGAATTGACTTTGCAGAGGGTCATATTTACACCTATATTGATATAACTGAGCGTAAAGCTGACGAAGAAACTATTAAACAACTCGCGTTTTATGATCCATTGACTAACTTACCCAATCGCCGATTACTAAACGAACGCATTAAACATGGCATCGAGATTAATCATCGAAAGGGAGATCAAATGGCAGTATTAATGATGGACTTGGATAAATTTAAAGAAGTTAATGATAGCTTAGGTCACGCGGCAGGTGACGAGTTATTAAAGCAAGTGGCTGAGCGTATAAAAATACGTTTGCGTGAAATCGATACCGTGGCGCGTTTAGGCGGCGATGAATTTGTCATTCTCATAGAAGAATTCAAGCATTATGAAGACGTTGCTCAGGTTGCAGAAGCTATTATTCACACGCTGAGCCAACCATTCACTTTATACGATAGTCATCAAGTCACTATCAGTGCCAGCATTGGCATTGCCATTCACCCAGATCATGGTAAAAGTATAGAAGAACTGATGGATAATGCCGATACCGCGCTCTATCAAGCAAAAGATTCAGGACGCGGCTGTTTTGCTTATTTTTCTGCCGCGCGTTCGATATAAGTAATCGATCAAAAGTCTTTTAACAGGAGTAAAACAGCTTTAGCTGTTTTCTAGCCAATAGCTAAAGAGACTGTGAAAGTATTAATCACTCCAAGCAAAATATTCATTTTTAGATACTGTACAATCAAACCCGTCATTCTGGCAGGGATGCCAGAATCCAGTGCCACGGATGGTAACTGCATGATTATAAATAATTATTGTGCAGTACCCAGTTTCACATCCTTGTGACTGGATTCCAGCATCCATGCTGGAATGACGGTATTTTTAGCCATTTGGTCGCTGTAACTGAATACTTTCACAGTCTCTAAAGCTATTGGGCTTCAGCGAAATGTTAAAAGAGATATGCTTACCTACTTA
>JBAXNR010000063.1:0-26078 GCA_037133675.1 Methylococcales bacterium | reverse complement strand
ACAGTATCTAAAAATGAATATTTTTCTTGGAGTGATTAATACTTTCACAGTCTCTTTAGCTATTGCTGATTTGTAAAAAGCTGAAGCTTTTTGACTCCTAATTCCCTTCTAATAGCTGTAAACAAAAAATGTTTTAATCACAACACATTGATTTATTTTGTTTATTTTTATGGAGCTAACTAGCACCAAAGGTTATTAGACGCAACAATATTCAACCCCGTCATTCTGGCATGGATGCCAGAATGACGGGGTTTTTAGCAATATAGTTGTTGTTATAGAATATCCGCCGTCTCTTACGTTTTGCAATTTTTTAACAAAATTTGTAACAGAGTGTAACAAAAGATGGAATTGTTACACTCTGTTACAAAAATAAATCACAATAACTCGCTATTTCTGTAGAATTCAAACAGCGATTTATCCCGTTTTTTTTCCCCAAAACTATATTATTGGGTATTTTTAGTATCCATTTTATACCCAATAATACCCCATTCGGAGTCATTGCTCTTTCTGCCTTCTTAAGTGACAATAACAACGTGGGGCAGGGTGTTTTCACTCTCTTCTGGCAGTTTGTGTTGTTCCTAACGATGTTACACAGACTTCCAGAATAATCAATGGCTGTAGCGAATTGAAAAATTCGTAACTCGTTGGTTTCTCATTATGGGTGGTAACGTCAGGTAATTAGTCGGATGTGTAATCGTTGGCTCATTATTAATAGGTGTATTTTTGTTAGCCTTATCAAAAAATTATGGATATTCCATATTTCGTAGGATATAAAAGCATGAACAAAAAAGATAATTCACTACGCGCCGCCGCTGTGGAACAACTTCACCAAGCTCCGACAACAAATTCTGCGACTCGCTCTGCTGAAAAATTGCTCTACGAACTTCAGGTTCATCAAATTGAACTGGATATGCAAAATGAGAGCTTACGCCAATCTTACGATGCTTTGACAGAATCGCGGCAAGAGTATTTTGAACTATATGAGTTTGCTCCAGTCGGCTATTTAACACTCTCGCAGCTCGGCTTGATGGAAAAAATTAATCTGACGGGTGCAACCCTACTGGGAGAAGACCGTTCCCAATTACTACAACGGCGTTTTGCACGCTATATCAACGCCACAGATGCGAATCGCTGGCATCTTTTTTTTGATCAAGTCATGCGGGATAATCAGCAAAAAACGCTTGAAGTCACCCTAAAGCAGCCTAACAATAACGAGCTTTGTGTACAACTGTGCTGCCTTCGCGTGTTAGACGAGAATAAGTCACCCACACTGCGGATTGCTTTAACCGATATGACCAAGAGCAAACAAGCAGCCGATCTGATCATTGCCAACATAGAGCTTGCCTTTCAAAATAAAGAAAAAGAAAACCGAGCATCTGAGCTGGTCATTGCCAACGTAGAACTTGCCTTCCAAAATAAAGAAAAAGAAAACCGAGCATCTGAGCTGGTCATTGCCAACGTAGAACTTGCCTTCCAAAATAAAGAAAAAGAAAACCGAGCATCTGAGCTGGTCATTGCCAACATAGAGCTTACCTTCCAAAATAAAGAAAGAGAACTCCGAGCAATTGAGCGTAGAAAAATAGAAGACGCATTGCAAAAAAGTGAATTAAAACTGAAATTTTTGCTATCAAATGTACCTGTCACAATCTTCACTTGTAAACCAACCCCTCCGTTCAATCCGACCTATATCAGCCCGAATATCAATGAAATTTTGGGCTACTTACCCAAAAAATTCCTCGAAAGCTGTAGCTCCGAACAATTCCTCGAAAGCTGTAGCTCCAAACAATTCCTTGAAAACTGCAATTTTTGGGAAATAAATATTCACCCCGATGATGTAGCACAGGTTTATGATCACCTGTCGCAAATTTTTAAAAATGGCACACTTCAGCACGAATGCCGCTTTCGCACAGCGGATGGTAGCTATCGCTGGATGTATAGTGAGTTACGATTCACTCGTGATCAAGCGGGTGAACCCCATCAAATTATTGGTTTTTGGGTGGATATTAATGAACGCAAACAAATTGAAAAGAAACTCATAGAAAGTGAACGACACTTACGCGCAATTCTCGACACAATCTCTGAATGTGTAAAACTGATAGCGCGTGACGGCACGCTGTTGTCAATTAACCAGTCAGGATTGGCAATGATAGGAGCTGACTCAGAAGATGAGGTATGCTATCAATCCGTCTATTCACTACTTGCCCCTGAGTATCGTGACGCTTTTCAAGCCTTTAATGAAGCCGTCTGTGATGGCAAGTCGGGCAAGATGGAATTTGAAATGATCGGCTTGAAAGGTACACGACACTGGGTGGAGACTCATGCAGTCCCGTTTAGCTTGGAAAATGGCGAAACTGTACAATTAGCTGTTACTCAAGAAATCACGCAACGCAAACAGATAGAACAGCAAATCATCGAATCACACACTCTGCTCCGCACTATTATAGATACTGTGCCAGTCCAAATTTTTTGGAAGGATACTAACTTATGTTATGTTGGCGGCAATATAGGTTTTGCTAAAGACGCGGGTATGTCATGCCCAGAAGATCTCATTGGAAAAGATGATTATCAAATGGCGTGGGCGAATCAAGCCGAGCTTTATCGTAGCGATGACTGTGCTGTTATGAAATCTGGCATCGGTAAATTTTCTTACATTGAACCTGTAACGATTATGAACGGCGTAGAACGATGGATTAGCACTTCCAAAGTTCCACTCAAAAACCAGCATAATGAAGTCATTGGCTTGCTGGGAGTTTATGAGGATATTACCGAGCGCAAAAACGCAGAAATGGAGTTACGCATTGCTGCCACTATTTTTGAATCTCATACGGTAGGCATGATGATTACCGATGAAAAAACTCATATTCTTAAAGTCAATCAAGCATTTACTAATCTTACGGGTTATAGCGAAGCAGAGCTTCTTAATCAAAAACCGCGTTTATTACATTCTGGGCGACAGGATCGCCTGTTTTATGACAACTTATGGCAAAGCATTCGTGACAGCGGAGGTTGGCAGGGTGAAATCTGGAATAAACGTAAAAATGGCGATATTTATCCAGAACTCCTGACTATTACTGCCGTAAGAGCGAACCAAGACCAGATTACCGATTATGTGGCAACACACGTTGACATTACTGAACGCAAAGCCGCCGAGGAGGAAATTAGACAACTAGCGTTTTACGACCAGCTCACAGGCTTACCCAATCGGCGCAAATTATTGGATAGATTGCACTATAGCATCGCGCTTAATCATCGGGCGCATAGCCAATTTGCGGTATTCATGATGGATTTGGATAATTTCAAAGCCGTGAACGATAGCTTAGGACACGCCGCTGGCGATGAGTTACTTAAACAGGTTGCGGCAAGAATCATCCACTGTTTGCGTGATAGTGACATGGTCGCACGTTTAGGTGGTGATGAATTTGTCCTCGTGCTAGAAAACCTGAAAATCCCCGAAGATGCTGAAATCATTGCCTCAAAAGTAATCGCTGAGTTAACCGTGCCGTTTCAACTATCCGACAATAACATGGTACAAATTGGCGCGAGTATTGGTATTAGTCTTTATCCCCAACACGGCAACACCCCTGAAAGTCTCATGGATCGTGCAGACAGCGCACTTTATCAAGCGAAAGACAACGGACGTGGCTGTTTTCTGATAATGGGTTAAAGTTGTTATAGCGACGTTAATGACTGCCAGCCCTTTAAAAGACTAGCAGTCATCCTCAAAAGTTTTGAAGTTTATAGGATTATGGTGTCGCAGTTATTGGATATAGTTTTTTAAATGACTCAATTTGCGGAGATAAACTAAATTCTTTCTGCACTAAAACCGCGAAAACAGCATTCATCACAGTATCAATATCGACTTGGCGAATAGCATTTAAGTTGTGTATTTCTTGAATATAACGCTCTGCTTCCTCTGTATTTCCTAATAGATGGAATGTGAACGACAAACACAGATAAGCATAACTTTTTTTCTGAGTCAACTTAGTTAGCTCAATGGTTTGTTCGGCATTTATTTGAAAAAACCACGGGTCTTGATTTTCAGGTTTAGCCATTATTTTTTCATTATTTAGCCACTGTACTGCCTGTAGTTGACGAATTAATGCAATCTCTAAGCGGTCACGTTGCCAGTAAAGCTGCGCAACTTCTAATGCGGATAAAGGATATTCAGAGATTTTTTCATATTCGGCGGTTGCTGCGTCAAGATGGTCTAATTTAATATAAGCATGAGCTAACTTATTTCGATATTTAGCGGTGGGAGCTATTTCAACAGCCAGTAAAAGTTCTGATTTAGCGGTATCAAATTTACCTTTTTTGTCATACAGCATCGCTAAATCAAAATGTGCTTCAGCGAGATTGGGGTTTTGAGTTAGGGCTTGTTCAAAATAAGGAATCGCCTTATCCAACTCATTATTAGCGACATAAAATTCACCTAAAAATAAATTAACGTGCGAATCACTGGGATTTTCTTGATAAAGTACATTAATAGCTTCTTTAAATGCAGTATTGGACAACGCTTCTTTAGCCTCTGTTTCTCTCAAACCCCAAGCAGCTTTAGTTATTTTAGGATTCTCTTTCAATGCCTCTAAAAATAATCGCTTAGCCTCATCGTAACGCCCGATATTTAAGAAATTAGTGGCATCGACAACAAAATTGCTATCGAGATGTATATCAGTATCAGTTTTAGTTTGTAAATGAAAAAAAAACTGAACTGCACTGCCACCGCCGACAAGCAAAGCGAAAAGTACAAAGACAACACCGCGTTTTTTCATATTTTAGTTAAGCTATTTTGTGAATGATGGAAAATTCATAGGTTTATCGCAAACTTAATTGAATACAATATACTCAATCAACAGATGATATTTAAGCATCATTCTAGCACATCAAGTAACAGCAATCACCGTTGCCCTTAACAGTGACGTTAGTGTTTTTTCTTAAAAAATCAATTATACAAAAACAACTGGTTTATAATCGACAACTCTTAACGTTTTTATCGCCGCATCATAACCCAGCGGCAACTGACACTGGTTAAACATCGTTCATGCAAGAAATAAATCCAATTAAAAATAAAATCGCTGATCTTAAAAGCCGTGGTGACGCGCTTAGGGGGTATCTTTGACTTCGACAATAAAAGTGAACGCCTCGTTGAAGTCCTGCGCGAATTAGAAAACCCAAAAATTTGGGACAATCCAGAACTCGCTCAAGAATTAGGCAAAGAACGCGGGCAACTGGAAATCATCGTTAATACCATCACCGAATTAGAACGCGGTCTTGCCGATGCTGAAGAATTATTACTCATGGCTATCGAAGAAGACGATGAAGAAACCGTTGATACCGTCGTCACTGATTTAGTGCATTTTGAACAACGCGTGGCTAACCTTGAATTTCGCCGTATGTTCTCAGGACAAATGGATGCGAACAACGCCTTCCTTGATATACAATCAGGTTCAGGCGGCACCGAAGCGCAAGACTGGGCATCAATGATAGAACGGATGTTTTTACGCTGGGGCGAACGCAAAGGCTTTAAAACCGAACTGATTGAAGAATCACAAGGTGATGTTGCAGGCATTAAAAGTGCCACCATTCGCTTTGAAGGCGAATACGCGTTTGGCTGGTTACGCACGGAAACAGGCGTACATCGCTTAGTCAGAAAATCACCATTCGACTCAGGCAATCGCCGTCATACCTCCTTTGCCTCAGTATTTGTGTCGCCCGAAATTGACGATGACTTCGACATAGACCTTAATCCTGCCGATATTCGCATTGATGTTTATCGAGCCAGTGGTGCAGGTGGGCAGCATATCAACAAAACCGAATCCGCCGTGCGTATGACTCATATCCCCACTAATATCGTCGTACAATGTCAAAGCGACCGCTCGCAACATAAAAATCGTGCCACCGCGATGAAACAGTTAAAAGCCAAACTGTACGAACTGGAAATGCGCAAACGCTCAGAAACCCAGCAAACCCTAGAAGACAGTAAATCCGACATTGGCTGGGGCAGTCAAATCCGCTCTTATGTCTTAGACCAATCACGCATCAAAGACCTACGCACTAGCGTAGAAACAGGCAACACCCAAGCCGTATTAGACGGCGACTTAGATCAGTTTATTGAAGCGAGTTTGAAGAGTGGGTTGTAATTATCCCTCTGTCCAGTTATCAGTTAATATTGAATTATCATGAAAATAGAAGCATTGCGTGTCAAAAACTTTAAAGCTTTCAAAGACATTAAATTGACTAATCTACCCGCAATTTCTGTTTTTATCGGCGCGAATGGAACAGGTAAGACCACGTTGTTTGATATTTTCGGATTCTTGCGTGATGCCTTGCAAGATAATGTTCGTGTCGCTCTACAAAAACGGGGCGGCTTTAAAGAAGTAATAACACGCGGTGAAACAGGCTCAATTGAAATTGAAATTAAGTTTCGGGAACATGATGATAGAACGCATAGTCCTTTAGTCACTTATTCATTAATCATTGAACTGGACAATAATCAACCTGTAGTTAAACGTGAAGTTCTTAAATACAGGAGGGGAGCAAAAGGACAGCCGTGGCATTTCTTGGATTTCAAGAAAGGTTCAGGCATGGCTATTACTAATGAAAGTAGCTACGAAGATAAAGAGTCTAAAGAAACAAAAGAAGAGCAAACCGTCGATTCACCAGATATTCTTGCTTTAAAAGGCTTAGGTCAATTTCAACGTTTTAAAGCGGCGAATAGTTTCCGCAAGTTAATTGAAAGCTGGCACGTCTCTGATTTTCATATTGGGGATGCCAGACCAAGCCAAGAAACAGGCTATGCAGAACATCTTTCAACACGCGGCGAAAATATGGCATTGGTTGCCCAATTTATGTATGAGAATCATCGCCAACTATTTAATGATATTCTACAAAAAATGGCACAAAGAGTACCTGGTGTTTCCAACGTGGAAGCGACAGATACCGAAGATGGACGCATTCTTTTACGATTTCAAGATGGCTCTTTCAAAGACCCGTTTATTGCCCGTTACGTTTCAGACGGTACAATAAAAATGTTTGCTTATTTACTTTTGTTACATGATCCCAATCCGCATCCATTATTGTGTGTGGAAGAACCAGAAAATCAACTGTATCCTAGTCTTTTTGGTGGATTGGTAGAAGAGTTTCGTGATTATGCGGATAAAGGCGGGCAGGTCATGATTTCAACACATTCACCTGATGTATTAAATTATATCAAGCTCAGTGAAATTTTTTGCTTGTCTAAAAAACAAGGAATTACCGTTATTGAACGAGCTAGTGAAAACGAGTTACTTAGTGCGTTAATTAAAGAAGGCGATTTACCAGGAGCTTTATGGAAACAAGGATTATTTAATGGGATTAATCCTTAATGAAACAGCTGGTATTTTTGTTAGAAGAAGAGTCAATGAAAGCCTTGTTAGATGTTTTGTTACCACAAATCCTACCGCCAGAGATTGAGTTTCTTTGTATACCACACGAAGGCAAACAAGATTTAGAAAAATCAATTCCACGGAAATTACGCGCTTGGCAAACTCCAGATACTACTTTTGTTATTGTCCGTGATAAAGATGGAGCAGATTGTATTGAAATCAAAAGCCGTCTGGTTAGTTTATGCCAGCAAGCAGGACGTAGCGATAGCTTGGTACGCATTGCTTGTCACGAACTGGAATCTTGGTTTTTAGGCGATTTAGCTGCGGTTGAAAAAGCTTTCAATATAAAACTAGCTAGGCAACAAAAAAATAGAAAATACAAAGAACCCGATAAATTATCCAATGCCTCTGAAGAACTGGAGAAATTAGTTAAAGGCTATCGTAAAGTTAGTGGAGCTAAAAAGATTGCAGCGCACATGACCATTCAACAAAATTATTCTCATAGTTTTAATTGTTTTATTAGTGGCATTAGCAATTTAATTAAACAACAAACTGACATCAAAGAAATAATAGAACAGCTTACACTGTATTGATATATCTATCACCGATATTGTTAATATTAAAAACTAATCCTACGATGTTAAGATTGAATAATCATTGCAAATTTGCCACTTGTCACGGTGATATTTTAGCTAATTACTTAAACAGATCTGACGATGGAAAATAAGTTTTTAAATACAAACAAACCAGTATTTTTTACCCTTAGCGCAATAAGCGTTATTTTTAATAATTAAATTAAAAAATTATGACCGATAATATACAACAAGACGAACAAGAACAAATCAAACAACGCCGTAGCAAATTAACGGAATTACGGGAAAATAGTATTGCGTTTCCTACAGATTTTCGCCGTAATGTAGTTGCGGGGGAATTATTAGCGCGGTATGCGGAACAATCTAAAGAAGAATTAGAGGCTGAGCCGTTGCGCGTTAAATTAGCGGGTCGCATAATGACGCGGCGAGTGATGGGTAAAGCCAGTTTTGTGCATATTCAAGATATGTCGGGGCAGATTCAGCTTTATGTCACACGCGATATGTTGCCTGAAAATTTTTATAACGAGCAGTTTAAAAAATGGGATATTGGCGATATTATTGGCGCGGAAGGGGTATTATTTAGAACCCAAACAGGTGAATTAAGTGTTAAAGTCGATGCTATTCGCTTATTAACAAAAGCCTTGCGTCCGTTGCCTGAGAAGTTTCATGGTATTGCCGATCAGGAAATTAAATACCGTCAGCGGTATTTAGATTTAATTATGAGTGAGCAATCGCGGCAGACATTTTTGATTCGCTCTAAAGTGGTGGCTTATATTCGCCAGTTTTTAATTGACCGTGATTTTTTAGAAGTCGAAACACCAATGATGCAGGTTATTCCTGGTGGTGCAACTGCGCGTCCTTTCATGACTCATCATAATGCCTTAGACATGGATATGTATTTGCGTATCGCACCTGAGTTATATTTAAAAAGATTAGTCGTTGGCGGTTTTGAACGGGTATTTGAAATTAATAGAAACTTTCGTAATGAGGGATTATCTACTCGGCATAATCCTGAATTTACCATGCTGGAGTTTTATCAAGCTTACGCAGAATATCATGAGTTAATGGATTTAACGGAAGCAATGTTACGCGGTATTGCTGAGGAAGTAGTTGGTCATACTATTATTACTTATCAAGGTGAAGAGTATGATTTTGGTCAGCCGTTTGTGCGTATGACGGTGGAAGAATCGATACTGCATTTTAATCCTGATTTAACCGTTGATGATATTAATACCCGCGAAGCGGCAGTTAAAGTGGCTGAAAAATTACACATACCCGTGAAAGACAGTTACGGTTTAGGTAAAATTCAGATTGAAATTTTTGAAAAAACAGTAGAAAGTAAGCTGATGAATCCGACGTTTATTACCGCCTATCCTGTGGAAGTATCGCCCTTAGCGCGTCGTAATGATGATAATCCTCACGTTACGGATCGTTTTGAATTCTTTGTCGGTGGGCGGGAAATTGCTAATGGTTTCACAGAGTTAAATGATTCTGAAGATCAAGCGGCACGTTTTCAGCAACAAGTGAATGAAAAAGAGGCAGGTGATGATGAAGCAATGCACTTTGATGCCGATTATATTACTGCCTTAGAACACGGTATGCCACCGACGGCGGGGGAGGGCATAGGTATTGATCGTTTGGTGATGTTATTCACTGACTCACCGTCGATTCGTGATGTTTTATTATTTCCACACATGAGACCTAAGTTGTAATAATTTAGACCTATCAGGTTTTAAAAGCTTGGTAGGTCTTTGGTTAAACGCTAAAAACACATTAAGGTAACTTTATGACTACTGTAGCAGACCCTATTATCGGTAGCTGGTATAAAGATGTAGAAAATAGTCTGAAATTTAAGATTGTCGCGATTGATGATGATTCTATTGAAGTGCAATATCTGAACGGGGATATTGGTGAATATGATTACGATACTTGGTATGCGTCAACGTTTGATACGATTGAAGCTCCCGAAGATTGGAGTGCGCCATTTGGTGAAATGGAAATTGATGATTTAGGTTATTCAGATAACGATGAACATAAACCCAATGCCGAAGATATGGACATTGAAGATTATTTTGATTAGTCAGGGATAATAGTATGAGAATGAGTGCGCAGGATTTTTTGGATTGGCAGTCGAAGCGAATAACCCTGCTTGCTATGTCGGGTGCTGGTAAAACTACACTTGCTAATAAATTACCCAAAGCGAAATGGTTTCATTATTCGGGTGATTATCGTATTGGCACTAAATATTTAAAAGAACCTATTTTAGATAATATAAAACGGCACGCGATTAGTGTGCCGTTTTTGCGTGAATTATTATTATCGGATTCTATTTATATTGCTAATAAAATTACCGTTGATAATCTTGCCGCTGTGTCTAGTTTTTTAGGAAAGCTGGGCAATTCAGAGTTAGGTGGTTTGTCGTTAAAAGAATTTAAACGGCGACAAAAATTACATCATCAAGCCGAAGTCGCGGCAATGAATGATGTCCCCGATTTTATTCATAAAGCTGATGATATTTATGGCTATAAGCATTTCATTAATGATGCGGGTGGTAGTGTTTGTGAATTAGACAGCCCCGAAGTACTGGAAAATTTAGCCGAAAATACGCTAATTATTTATATTAAAATCCCACTTACCTTAGAACAAACTATTATTGAGCGGGCTAAAACTGATCCTAAGCCTTTATATTATCGAGAAGCTTTTCTCGATGAAAAACTGGCTGAATTTTTGAGTTTAAAAAATTATAGTTCTACAGAAATAATGCCACCCGATGAATTTGTTACTTGGGTATTTCCTGAATTATTTAAATCGCGGTTGCCGCGTTATCAAGCGATTGCCGATCAATATGGTTATACTGTTGATGCAAATGATGTCGCTAAGGTGAAAAACGAAGCAGATTTTATTCGCTTGGTTGCCGATGCGCTGGCTAAACGACCATGACAGGGGAGTTTCTGTTATGCCTTTAGTTGCCCATACTGATTTACCGACTTTTCAACGTTTGCGTGAAGAGGGCGAGGAAATTGTAGACCCAGATCGCGCTAGTCATCAAGATATTCGAGAGTTGCACATTGGCTTGCTGAATATGATGCCAGATGCGGCATTAGAAGCGACCGAGCGACAATTTTTTCGTTTAGTGGGTGCGTGTAATCAAATTGTCCAGTTTCATGTCCATCCATTTACCATTGACGGTTTGCCGCGTAGTCCAGAAGCGCAAGCACATATTGATAAATACTATGAGTCGTTTGAAAAAATCAAAGCCGATGGTTTAGATGCGCTAATTATTAGCGGTGCGAACGTTATTGGCTCACACTTACCTGAAGAAGATTTTTGGCAACCGTTGACCGAAGTATTTTCATGGGCGAAAGAAAATGTCACGTCGGTATTGTGTTCCTGTTTAGCCACGCACGCCTTGATTCATTACTGTTACGGAGTCGAGCGTACCCGTCTGCCAGAAAAACGCTGGGGGGTTTTTTCGCATAAATTGGTTAATCGTCATCATCCCTTAGTGGCAGAAATTAATAGCCGTTTTGATGTACCACATTCACGCTTTAATGAGATATTTCAAAGTGATATGGAAGCACATGGACTTAAAGTCTTGGCGGCAAGCAAAGAGGCAGGCGTACATCTTGCTGTGAGTTCCGATGGTTTTCGGGTGGTGTTTTTTCAGGGGCATCCTGAATATGATGATATTAGTTTGTTAAAAGAATATAAACGCGAAGTTCTGCGATTTTATCATGGTGAAATAAACGATTATCCACCATTTCCCGAAAATTATTTTGATGCTGACGTGCAACAAACGTTTGCCGATTACGAGCATCATGTCAGAAAAGCACGAGAAATAAAGCAAGTACTCGCCGAGTTTCCTGAAGCTGAGGTATTAGAACATTTAGATAATACTTGGAGTGATACTGCAAAAGCTGTATTTAACAATTGGTTAGGAAAAGTGTATCAGTTAACTAATCAGGATAGACGATTGCCCTTTATGGAAGGTATTGATCCTAATAATCCTTTGGGTTAATCCAATCTTCCCTATTTAAATTGCGTACACATTGTAGCTCAAGCCATAAAATATAATCACAGTAAGATTGACAAAATTTGCCACATAATGACACAAGTACTTGCTGTTATTGTCATAAAAAGTAATGTTTTTTGTTAAATTATCCCAAAACAATATCGAGCTGTTAGTCAAGGAAGTCAAGAGACAGGTATTTAACAGTATTTTTAAAGCTGGCACATAATATGCTCTTGTATTCTTATCTATCGCCGCAGAAACAGGAAGCTGCCTAATGAAAACACTACAAGGTTTTACACTGATCGAACTAATGATAGTCATCGCCATTATTGGTACTCTGGCATCGATTGCGATTCCAGCATACCAAGATTATATTGTTAGGGTTAAGGTAAGTGAAGGTTTGTCTTTAGCTAGTTCAGCAAAATCAGCAGTCAGTGAAAATGCGGTTAGTGGTGTAAAATTTAGTTCTGGCTGGGTAGCTCCAAATCCAACTAGTATTGTCTCTAAAGATCCGCTGGGTGTATCACGTCTTGCTGCCGACTCAGGAATTTCAATTGATGACACTAATGGCGTGGTTACCATTACTTATACCAACAAAATCGCGCCTGGTTCTCCTACTTTGCTACTTATTCCTGTTGACGGTGCGACCGCGCTTTCTCTAGGTCTTATTATTCAGGGTGGTATGATTGGCTGGGAATGTCGTTCAGCTTCTCCTCCACCTAGTACTGTTTTAACAGCACTGAAAGGTACAATTGATTCAAGATATGTTACCGCAGACTGTCGTGCTTAATAGTTAGTACACAGCTATTAATTCACCAAGATGATTTTTCTTTGTATGAGATTCATGGTATAGAATGTGTCTTCATGGTTATTCAATCTCGAAACAAAAAGAATAACTAAAGATTATCCGTTGCCCGTTTTGGACGTTCTATGCAAGCTAGCCGCCTTAAATGGTTAACAACTTTATTACTGTGTTTAACCACGGCTGTTGTTAATGCAGAAGTGAACATTTCAGGACTTAATACAGTTGCTAGTGACAATGTGCGTCTACTATTGTCGTTAGAAAAAGAAAAATGTGACGCACCACGCTGGAAAATAGAAAATTTATTCTCTACCGCTGAGCAGGACATTGATCCTGCTTTACGCGCATTGGGTTTTTATCATCCCGTAATTAAAAAATCCTTAGCGTTTACTCAAGCCTGCTGGCAAGCAAACTTCGATATTCATGCAGGAGAGCAAGTCACTGTTAAGACCATTACTATCACCATTAACGGTGCTGCCCACGATGATGCTGAATTTAAAAAGTTACGCGATAAGCTACTGTTAAAAACAGGTCAACCACTGCGTCATGATTACTACGAAAAAATGAAAAGCCAAATTGCCTCTTTAGCTGCGCAACGGGGTTATTTAAAAAGTGAATTTACCAGCAAAAAATTAGTCATTAATAAAGCCAATAACACCGCAAGCTTTGAATTGGTATTTGATTCTGGAAAACGCCAGCAGTTTGGCGCGGTTGTTGTTGAGCAAGATGGCTTAGAACCAGAATTGGTTGCCAAATATATCAGCATAAAAACTGGCGAATTTTATTCCAGTGAACAGTTAGTTGAAACTTACGATGCTTTATCAAAAAGCGGCTATTTTTCTAGTGTTGATATTCGTCCAGCAACTGAAATCAACGGTCAATCCGTCCCCGTCACTATTAAACTACATCCAAAACCTCAACACCATTACGCTATTGGGCTTGGTTATGATACCGATATTGGTCCTTTAGTTAGCGCGAGTTATAACAACAATCGATTGAACCGATGGGGGCATTTTTTAACGGCTGAGCTGGATATTTCTCCCGTATTATCAACTGCAAATGTTGAATACACTATTCCGTTAGATAATCCATTGACCGATACCTTTAGTGTGGGCAGTGGCTTTAAGCGTGAAAATACTGATACTTTTAATTCCCTGTCCGTGAAACTCTCAGGGCGATTAAAACATTCGTTTGAAAGTGGTTGGAAACAAACCTTGTTTCTCGACTACAGCTATGAAGATTTTAAAACGGGAACGTTACCTGGCAAAACTTTACTGTTAGTACCAGGTGGTAGCTGGTTGCATTCGGTAGCCGATAATCCCATGCGTCCGACCGAAGGTTATCGGCTTAAATTTGATGTAGGCGGCAGTTATAAAACCCCATTTTCCGATGTTAGTTTTGCTCAAGGTTCGGCATCTGCAACATGGATACACGCGCTACCTTGGAATAGCGGTAATTTTATTGGACATATCGAACAAGGTGCGACGGTTGCAGATGCGTTTGATAAATTACCTACCACCTATCGATTTTATGCAGGGGGTATCAGCAGTGTGCGTGGTTATACCTATAAAGAGTTAGGGCCTAAAGATGCACAGGGCAATGTAATAGGTGGACAGTTTCTGAGTGTGTTTAGCACTGAATATGAACACAGCGTGTTTGATAATTGGGGTGTTGCCGCGTTTATCGATACGGGTAATGCTTATAATATTGATAGCATTCGTTTAAAAACAGGGGTAGGCATTGGTGCGCGGTGGTATTCGCCTTTTGGTGCGGTACGAGTAGATTTTGCTGTCCCCTTAGAGCCTGCTAATTCTTCCTTTCAAATTCATTTTTCAGCAGGCGGAAGACTATGAAAAAACGCCTATTGCTGATTTTTTTAGCCATTCTTGTCCTTATTCCTATCGGCTTGTTTGGCTTAATGAATAGTGAATCAGGGTGTCGCTGGTTATTGCAAAGCCTGTTACCCGCAGAAGCCTCGATACAAACCATACAAGGCAGTTTGCTCGATCATCTTGAATTAACCGCAGTGCATTATCAAAGTCCAAGTGCGACAGTAGAGCTGAACAAGCTCAATTTTAACTGGCAAGCTAGCAAGCTTTTAACGGGGACAGTAAAAATTATCGATTTAACTGTAGCCGATGTAAAAATCAGTTTGACCGATGATTCCAAACAACCAGAAGAAAAAAGTAGCTTTGATTTTAACGCACCGCTGGCGTTACCCGTTCAACTAATTGTCGAAAATATAGTGTTGACCAATGTGCAGTTGCAACAAGGTGAACAATTACAAACTATCGAAAAATTACAACTGACTGCAAAGACTGAAAACGGTCAATTACACATTCAAACCTTTGCCATTGATGCCACGCCGCTGTCTGCCACTTTACAAGGTCAAGTTAAATTGGGTAAGGGTTTTGCATTTAATTTAAACACCCAATGGCGAATCAACAGCGAACAACAAGGTGATTGGCAAGCAAGTACAACCATCAACGGTGATAGTAAAAAAATACACTTCAATAATCAGGTATCCTCGCCTTTTCGATTAGCCTTAAAAGGTAGCGTAGAAAATCCACTCGATAAGCCCTATCTCAAGGTTCGTTTTGATTGGCGTGATATTAAATATCCCATTATTGGTGACGCGCCACAGATACAAAGTGAGCAAGGCGTTATTAAATTTATCGGCTTATTGAGCGATTATCACCTCACGCTAAACGCTAAATTAAACCAAGCCTATTTGCCTGCCGCCAGTTTAGTGTTTGATAGTAAAGGCAGTTTAGATGCTATTAATATCAGTAAACTAGAGCTAAAATCCACCACAGGTATTTTTCAACTGGATGGTAAAGCAGGCTGGAAAGAGACAACCACCTTTGACATTCATGCCTTGGCAGAAAATTTTAACCCCGCTATCGTCATGCCTGATATGGCAGGTAATTTATCGCTAGATAGTCATTTTAAAGGTCAGCTAGCTGATAAATTACAGCTCGATATAGCGATTGATAAACTGGCAGGACAGTTGCGCGGTTATCCTGTCAGTGCCGATGGAAAATTATTGTTGGTTGGTGACCAGCTCACCGTCAACGCTCTAAATCTTAATTCAGGACGCAATAAAATCGCTGTCAACGGCACATTGGGAGAGGCGCAGGCAAAGCTAAATCTGACGGTTGACACCCCCGCATTAAATAATTTATGGCCAAGTCTAAGTGGTAGTTTAAAAGCGCAAGGCAGTTTACAAGGTGAATGGAAAAATCCAGCGGTACAATTGCAAGCAAACGGGCAGGGGTTACGATTTGCTGAACACGGTGTTGAGCAGCTAAACATCAACATTGATTACGACCCCACCGACAAAAAAACCTCACAGTTAAAAATAATCGCTAACCGTATTAAAACAGGCGCGACTCAAATTGCTAAGCTACTGATTGAGGGGCAAGGTTCACTTGCACAACACAGTGTTAAAGCCGATGTTAGTTCTAATTATGGCGATGTTTCGACGAGCATCATAGGTGGAATAAAAGCTGATAATTGGCAAGGTGCTTTAGCAAAACTGAGCATAGATTCCAAAGACCTAGGTTTATGGCAATTGAAAAACGCCATGAACATTCGTACTACTAAAAATACCGTAGGCATGGATGTGGTAGCGGAGGAGGGCTGTTTAGTCCAACACAATGCCGCGCTGTGTGTGCAAGGTGGCTATTTAGCAAATGGCGATTTTTCGGGACGATTGAAAATTAATGAGCTACCCGGCTCGTTACTAAAAGCCCAATTACCACCCGATATAAAATTCATTAGTCAACTCAATGCCGATGCTAAAGTACAGCAGACTAAAGGTGTATTAACAGGGCAATATCAATTCAATACCACACCCGCTAGTATTACTGTCCACAACAACGAACTGCACACAGGCGCGTCTTCGGTGTCGGGTAAACTCAATGGCACACAAGTTTCTGCGGATATTGATTTGGCTTTGGTGGGTCAAGATTATGTTCGTGGACAAGTGCAGCTTGATACAGGAAAAAGCCAAGCCTTATCAGGTCAACTGTCCGCCTCTGTACTTGAATTTAACGCATTCAAAGCGTTTGTGCCGCAGTTATCGGCTATTAAAGGACAGCTAAAAGCCAATCTAAAATTATCTGGCTTGATAACAAAACCGCTGATTAATGGCGATATAGATTTGAGTAATGCCATGATCGCCATCGCCGAATCTGATCTTAGCATTCATGATATTAATCTACGCGCCCAAGTATCAGGTGGCGACACCAATCAACTTAAGTTACAAGGCTCACTTGCACCGCATTTGACCGCTAAAAATCCTGAATCAGCACAGTTAAACACCCGCATAACACTGAATGCCGATGTGCAACAGCAAGCCAATAGCCTAACAGGGGAATATCGAATAGAGATACCACCGACTATTATTAGCGTAGCCAATGCCAAACTGCCTTTAGGTGCGTCATCCTTATCAGGAAAAATCGCATCCAATACTCTGTATGCCGATTTAAAACTCGCTCTGCTAAAACAAGACACCGTGCGTGGACAACTCCAATTAGCACTGGACGATAGCAAAGCTCTTTCAGGACAAATCACCGCCTCATTGCTTGAGTTTGCTGCATTAAACCCATTAATTCCGCAAGTATCTGGACTCAAAGGGCAATTAAAAGCCAATCTAAGCCTAGCAGGAACAACTGAAAAACCCACCGCTAACGGCGCAATCAACTTCAACTCAGGCGAAGTTAATATCAACGACTTAGGCTTACAACTGCGCCAGATAAATTTTCAAGCCCAAACCTTAACGGCAAGCGCGGATCGTATTCATCTCAAAGGTTCAGCAAAATCTGGCGAAGGACAACTTAAACTTGATGGTGTAGTCGGTTTGAAAACTGAGGCGGGCTTTCCTGTAGAGCTAATGATAACGGGCGATAATTTTGAAGTTGCCAAACTAGCCGAAGCACAAGTTGCGGTATCACCTCAACTAAAAGTAGCGTTTGCCAACTCTCAAGGAAAAATCACAGGAAAACTGGCGATACCCAAAGCCATCATACAAATGCAGCAAGTGCCTGAAAGTGCGATTAAGGTCAGCAAAGATGAAGTGATACTTGGTGAAACACCCGAACAAGATACTATGAAAGCACCTGCGACCAATATTGATGCGACTATTGATATAGAGCTGGGAAAAACCGTCAATTTTTCAGGTTTAGGGTTAAAAACCGATTTACAAGGCAAGTTACAGCTAATCAAAACAGGTGAAAAAATGGCAATGTACGGCGATGTCAACATGAGTAAAGCGCGTTACAAAAGCTATGGTCAAGATTTAACGGTACGCAAAGGACAATTTGTTTTTAATGGTGTCACCGACAATCCCAGCATAAATGTCGAAGCCACACGGCTATCAGCAGATAAAAAAATAACCGCCATTCTCAATGTGACGGGTACATTAGATAATCTAAAAACTCGCATTTATACCGAACCCTCACTACCAGAAACCGAAGCACTCGCCTATTTAATTGCTGGCAAACCCATCAATCAAGCCAGTCAATCAGAAGGTAATATGATAGCGAGTGCGGCTCTGTCTTACGGTGCGGGACAAGCCTCGTGGCTCACTGAAAAATTAGGGATAGATGAATTTGGCGTAGAAGAAGGTAAAACGCTACAAAGCACACTGCTTGCGGTTGGGCAATATCTCACCCCTGATTTTTATGTTGGCGCAAAAGTTGGACTTTTTAACAAACAAGTCTCTTTGGTACTAAAGCATAAAATAACCAACTCGCTGAATGTCGAAACTCAAACAGGCGAATCACAACGCATCAAACTAAATTATGAAATTGATACCAATTAATGTGAGGTACACATTATGTACCTTGTTACTTATAAGCTTGTTAGGTTTTGCAGGATACGCAATGCGCAGCCTACCAGTAAAAGACGCACATGATTTTCCACATACAATACTATGGGCATGGGAACGCCCAGAGGATTTACGCTTTTTAAACCCTGAACAATTTGCCGTTGCCTTTTTAGCCCAAACCCTAACATTAACCGACAACGAAGTAGGTTTTTCCCCGCGTAAACAACCGTTAAAAGTCACACCTGAAACTAAACTCATCGCCGTCACCCGTATAGAAACTGACAAAGCCCCTGCTTTATCACAAAACCAACTCGATGAAATTATCCGCTTGGTATTAAACAGCCTAAAACTTAAAAATGTCTCCGCGTTACAAATTGACTTCGATGCCAAAGTCTCACAACGCGGTTTTTATCGACAACTTCTCACCCAGTTACGCGCAAAAATCCCCGCCACTACGCGCTTATCCATTACCGCATTAGCCTCATTTTGCCTTAGCGATCCGTGGATAAAAAACCTACCCATCGATGAAGCCATTCCGATGATATTTCGCATGGGCGAAGATAATCAAAAAGTAAAAACCCTGCTAAAAAACGGAACAGATTTTTCTATCCCTCTGTGTCAACAAAGCTATGGCATCGCCACTGATGAACCATTAACCATGAACTTTGATAAAACACGGCGAATTTATGTATTTAAAGGCTCGTCAGCAGGGTGGACGAATCAGGATATTGATAAGCTTGTCCAGATTTCTTACTGAGAACTTATCAGTACCAAACACCGCTCCGCCTCAACCTCAGGCACGCTAATCGGTATCAAGGTGGCTGTAGTTTTAATTTCTGCCAATTCTGCTTCGGGAATCTGCCCTTTCATTGCCAGTATCACTCCATTAGGATTCAGTAAATGCGCGGTCACAGTCACCATATCAGGCAAGCTGGAAAAAGCACGAGTAGTAACAATATCAAAACCCAGTTCAGGTTGATAATCCTCTGCTCGACTATGAATCACGCTAACGTTTTTCAGTTTTAACTCTAAAATAACTTGTTGCACAAAGCGGGTTTTTTTCGCATTACTATCAAGCAACACAAATTCCACCTCAGGCAAGAAAATCGCTAACGGAATCCCAGGAAGTCCCGCGCCCGTGCCGATGTCTATCACGCGCTTACCTTCGATATACGGCAAAATAGCCAAGCTATCGAGAATATGCAAACGCGCCATATCGTCATTATTGCGCACTGCGGTGAGGTTATAGGCTTTATTCCATTTAGCAATCAGCTTAATAAACGCCAGCAGTTGCTCGATTTGTTCAGCGGTGTGTGGCAGGTTTAAAGCAGTTAAACCCGATTCTAAAATGTTACGACAGGCTTCCATTAGGCAGATTTCTTCTTCAAATAAACTAATAATAAGGAGATGGCGGCAGGAGTCATGCCCTGCATCCGTGAGGCTTGCCCTAAGGTTTCGGGGCGTTGGCGGTTTAGTTTTTCGACCAGCTCATTTGATAAACCCGATACTTCGGCATAGACAAATTCATCGGGCAATTTTAAATGGTCATATTTTAGAGCCTTATCAATTTCCGTTTGCTGTCTGGTCAGATAGCCCGCGTATTTCGATTGAATTTCTACTTGTTCAGCAACGGCTTCATCTACCGTATCGCTGTCTTCTAAAAACGATAACAAATGTTGAATATCGACTTCGGGACGACGTAATAATTCGGTGAGACTAGCTTCTTTTAACAGTGGTTTACCCCAGTAATGTTCCACTTGCTCAGCTTCATGCGTTCCAGCGCGTATCCATTTTTTCTTGAGCGTGTCTTGTAACTCAGTAATCGCGGCGCGTTTGATTTCAAAAGCCTGCCAACGTTCGTCATCGACTAGCCCTAATTCGCGACCTTTTGCCGTTAAACGTAAATCCGCATTATCTTCACGCAGCAATAAACGGTATTCCGCACGGCTAGTAAACATTCGATACGGTTCTTGTGTGCCACGGGTGATTAAATCATCAATCATCACGCCCATATAGGCTTCATCACGCGCAGGACACCAACTTTCTAAACCCTGTACCAAACGCGCAGCATTCAAACCCGCAATCAACCCTTGCGCAGCGGCTTCTTCATAACCTGTCGTGCCGTTAATTTGCCCTGCAAAAAATAAACTGTCGATATGCTTAGTTTCCAACGACATTTTTAAATCGCGTGGATCAAAAAAGTCGTATTCAATCGCATAACCTGGTCGTAAAATTTCCGCATTTTCAAACCCTTCCATTGAGCGCACAAAGTTATACTGCACATCAAACGGCAAGCTAGTCGAAATACCATTCGGATAAATCTCGTGGGTGTTTAGCCCTTCGGGTTCGATAAAAATTTGATGTGAATCACGGTCAGCAAAACGCACGATTTTATCTTCAATTGACGGACAATAACGCGGACCTATGCCTTCGATAATCCCAGAATACAGTGGCGAACGGTCTAAACCAGCGCGAATAATATCGTGGGTTTTTTCATTAGTGCGTGTGATGTGACAAGGAATCTGCCGTGGATGCTGTTCACGCTTGCCCATAAAGGAAAACACAGGGATAGGCGTATCACCGTGTTGTTCAGCCAAACGACTAAAATCAATCGTGCGTCCATCAATACGCGGCGGTGTTCCTGTTTTTAAACGGTCGATACGAAACGGTAATTCGCGCAATCTATCTGCCAAGGCTATCGACGCAGAATCGCCCGCACGCCCACCGCTGTAATTTTCCAAACCGATATGAATTTTACCCGCGAGAAACGTCCCCGCAGTCAACACCACAGCGCGTGCCGAAAAATCTAACCCCATAAGGGTTTTCACGCCCACGACTTTTGTGCCTTCAACAATCAAATCGCTAACAGTTTGCTGAAACAACGCTAAATTAGGTTGATTTTCCAACGCACATCTAACCGCTTGTTTATAAAGTTGCCTATCGGCTTGCGCACGCGTGGCGCGTACCGCAGGGCCTTTACTGGCATTCAGAGTGCGAAACTGAATGCCACCGACATCAATCGCCTTTGCCATGATACCGCCCAAGGCATCAATTTCTTTCACCAAATGCCCTTTGCCTATCCCACCAATGGCAGGATTACAGCTCATTTGTCCCAAGGTATCGATATTTTGCGTCAATAATAAGGTCTTTGCCCCACACCGCGCAGCAGCCAAAGCCGCTTCCGTACCCGCATGACCGCCACCCACGACAATCACATCAAAATCTTTTTTAAATTTCACAAGTTTTTCTACTCTAAGCCAGTGCTATAATTACCGCGTGTTAATCACAACATGACTACCAGACTGGTAGTCATCACAACATTTCACACCTATTATAAGAGCTAAACCATGAAAAAATGTAAAAATCCGCGGTTGCCCGAACAAGCAACCTTACAAAACCCCGTCGCAAAATTCGCCCGCCAATTCAATAAAGCCTGCGTATTTGCTGATAAAAACCAATACCGTCGCAACGCAAAACACAGGAAGCAGGAGGCTTCTTTAATCATTCTAGCCAGAGTGATTAAAGCAGCTTTTTGTCGCCAATCAGGACTTCAAACCTTGGTTTGAATTCTCTCGCATAAAGTCCTCGTGGCGCAACTGGATAGCGCAGTCCCCTCCTAAGGGACAGGTTGTAGGTTCGATTCCTATCGGGGACACCATATAAAGTTCTAGTAAGTTCTAAAGACAATTTAAAGCCCGCAAGCAACAAGGCTTAGCGGGTTTTTTATTGTCTAAGGAGTATCAGAGAGAATCATTGACTGTCGGTATAAGTAGACGGTATAAATAGCGGTATATTCCACTATTGCAAAGTTGATACCGTCATGAGCCTATCCGATACCGCCATAAAGAACGCAAAGCCACAAGACAAACCTTACAAGATAGCCGATGATAAAGGAATGTACTTGTTGGTGAATCCTAACGGATCTAAGTATTTTCGCCTTGATTATCGGTATAACAAAAAGCGTAAGACCTTAGCACTTGGAACTTACCCCGCCACTACCTTAAAAATGGCGCGTGAAAAAATGAACAACGCTAGGGAATTATTAGCCAATGGAATAGACCCTTGCCTTGACCGCAAGATTAAGAAAATAGCCACTGTCGAGAATAGCTTTAAAGCGATAGCGTTAGAGTGGTACGAAAAAAAGCTATCTGATAAATCAGCAAACTATCAAAAACGGATTACTGCCTCACTGAATAACGATTTATTCCCTTGGCTTGGGGACAGGGTTATCGGTGATATTAAACCGTCTGAATTGTTGGTAGCACTTAGACGTATAGAATTAAGGTCTAAAGAAACCGCACACAAAGCTATGCAAATGTGCGGGCAAATTTTCAGATATGCAGTATCAATTGACAAGGTAACAATGGACATTACACCCTCATTAAAGGGCGCATTATCGCCTGTGAATGGCGGGCATTTTTCGGCTATCACTGAACCTAAACAAGTAGCTGAACTATTACGCGCCATTGATTCATACAGTGGGACATTTGCCGTTAAATCCGCCTTACAGCTTGCCCCTTTGGTGTTTGTTCGACCTAGTGAATTACGGTGTGCTGAATGGGAACATATCGACTTGAACGCTAAGGAGTGGCGTTATCTAGTCACCAAAACAAACACGCCTCACATTGTGCCTTTATCAGATCAATCAATAGCGATACTAAAAGCAATCAAGCAATTAACAGGAAAAGGGCGTTTTGTGTTTCCCAGTGCTAGAACGCCTAACGGTTCACGCCCGTTATCCGATGCCGCGCTATTGGTTGCTTTGCGTAGTATGGGTTACGACAAAGATACCATGACAGTACACGGCTTTAGAGCAATGGCAAAAACGATGCTACAACAACAAAAAGGCTTGAAGTATCGCCCCGATTTTGTAGAGCATCAATTAGCACACGCAGTAAAAGACCCTAACGGTAGAGCTTATGACAGAACATCTTATTTAGAAGACCGTCACGAAATGATGCAAACGTGGGCTGATTATCTGGATAGTTTGAAAGCGGGCGCTGTGGTTATTCCGTTTGGTAAAAGTGCGTAAATTTATTATGAGTGCGATTAAGCGCATAATTATTGATAGGCGTATAACACACGGCTACGCGCCACCCACTAACCAAACAGGAATAACACCATGACCACCTATCAAGACATTATCACCATAGAAGCGGGAAAAAGAGGCGGCAAGCCCTGTATAAGAGGTTTGCGTATCACTGTTTATGACATTCTCGAATATTTTGCTTCTGGGATGACACAAGACGAAATTCTTGAAGACTTTGATTATCTGACTAAGGAGGATATTCAAGCCTGTTTTGCCTACGCCGCTGATCGTGAAAAACACTCTAGGATTATTAGCGCATGAAGTTTTTATTTGATGAAAACCTATCGCCTAAGTTAGCCGTAAATCTCAATGACGTTTTTCCCGATTCAAAGCACGTTGACCGTATTGGCTTAGGTGGCGAATCTGATAACGTTGTCTGGGAATACGCAAAAGCAAACGGCTATGTATTGATTAGTAAAGATTCTGACTTTTACGATAAAAGTGCGTTGTTTGGACACCCACCTAAGGTTATCTGGATAAGGCGCGGCAATTGCTCAAACAAAACCATTGAGTTAATACTTAGAAACAAGGTTGATGCAATTCAAGCATTCAATAATGACGCAGAACTTTCGTTTATGCAGATACTGTAATTAAAGTACACACATTTAACTGGATAGCTTTAGCGGGCGATAAGCGGTAGTCATTACACCGTTTCCAGTTTTAATGGTTGCACTTTAAATTAGGATGAGTAAACTCCCATCATTTAAGTAAAGGCAAAAACATTATAAAACCCGTTCCGCAAAGCGTTTCAGCCACAACGTGAATAACGGCACCCGCATTTGCCAACGTCCATTTTGTTCGACAATAAAACCGTGTTCTTCCAAATGATACAGATGTTGATTTGGCTCTATTGTTTCGCCGTTTAAAATCTGTTTTACGGTTTGTTTACAGGCTGGGTCGGCACAAAAATCTTTCCAAAAAATCAAAATCGCTGAGGTTTCGCGCTCATTGCTAACATCCTGTATCACTGCGTCTAAATCGGCTTGGCTCATATCTTTTTTGTTTTCGGTGTTGGCGATGTCCACCATTTTTGAACACAGTAGTTGCAATAACGCTGGATGACCTTGGGTTAAATCAAACATTTGTTCACACACGGTGGGTGGATAGTTTAGTTTGACGGGTTCAGTGATTAAGCGGATAGCATCATCGTGTTTTAAATAGTCCACTCGAAAGCGTTGCGCTTGCACGAAATACTTGCTCCAGTTCGGTTGTTCCAATTCTGAAAACAACGCCGCACCGACGAATAAAAACACCACTTTGTTTTGTGATTGCGAAAAGCTGCGCATGGCGGCTAACAGGCGTTCGCCTTGGACTGGGTCTTGTTGTAACAGCGTGTGAATAGCTTCGTATTCATCAAATGCCAGTATCAATTTGTAATGACTGTTGCCGTTGAACTGGCTTAAACAGGACTGCACAGCTTGCCAACTTTGCAACCAATCTTCACAGCGGGCGGGAGTGAGTTGTGGGGTGTCTAAATAAGGGTTAATGCGTTGTTGTAAATCGGCTAACCAATCAGGAATGCTTTTAAGGTCGCTGTTTTGCAGGTCTTGCTTAATCACTCGAAAGCCCGCTCCTAATAAGGGTTCTAAGAAGTTTAACAAGCTGGTTTTACCCGTGCGGCGTTGCCCTTGAATTAAAAACATCGGCATTTGCGGTGAGGTAAGAACTTTGCGGGAAAATTGCTCTTTTACATCGTCACGCCCTAAAAAAATAGCGCGGTGCATTTCAGGGTTTAACGCTTCGCCAGATAAATACACATTAGCAGTTATCGGTTCATGGCTTAAGGCTTGGAGTTTTAATTGTTCTAGCTGTTCATTGGCTACTTTTAACCAGAGTTCTATGGCTTTCAGATAATAATCCCGCCAGCTTCGGTTTTCTACTAAGATTTGTTGTTTGAAAGCTTCTAATTCTTTGAATAATTGTAAGCCGTGCTGTTGTTTTAACTGAATATTACTTTGTTGGTGAAAACTAATTAATTGGGCTTTTAAAATAGTCAATTGTTTGAACCAATTAGCAGAAGGATTTAATTGTTCATGTTTTATAATTGGTGGCTTTAGAAATTCAACTTTCAATGGATTTTGTAACCAAACTCCCGCTAATGCCGCATGAAGAATATTATCTGCAAGTTTAGTTTGTAAGGGTCGATAAGTGCGTAAAAAAGTAACAAATTTAAGTGCGGTTTCTGGTGTCTTTAACGCTAAATCACCTAACCGTGTTTTTGCTCGCCAAATGGGTAGCCAGATATTAGCATCATGGTGATAGGGGGCATGATAAAAATCCATTTTAAAAAAATAATAACACGGATAAAAGATAAAGCGGAAATAGCTAATATAAAAAGCCAAGCCAAAAGCCAAGCCCCCAGCCAAGCCCCCAGCCAAGCCAAAAGCC
>JBAXNR010000062.1:0-26737 GCA_037133675.1 Methylococcales bacterium | reverse complement strand
AGTTGATCCTTCCTAAATCTCTAAATATGAATTGCACTTGCTAGTTGAATCCAAGTATCGCAATGTTGTGGAAATTGACCGCAAAGAGACTGCGTGTGTTCGATTGGTACGCACCAAAAAAGTAAATCAGTAAGACGGCTTGCTGGACATTATTAAAAATTGCGTTTAATGAAAATTGCGTTTAATGAAAACGGCGTTTATTAAATTTTGTTTAATTTCAGCAAGTTGTAACAAACTAAAGCGGCATAAAGTGTCGAAATACGTTGAAATGTGGCGAATAAATAACGAAAGATTAGTTTGTTAGGGAATTTCATGATTTATGGGTTAGTTTGTTAGGGAATGTATTACCATTGGCTTTTTGGTTTATGTGTATGAAGACGCTGGAGCGTCTTCGGAGGCATTCCAACGCTGGAGAGACTGTGAAAGTATTCATAATATCAAGCAAACTACGCTATTAGACGCAACAATCTTCAAATCCGTCATTCTGGCATTGATGCCAGAATCCAGTGCCAAGGATGGTAACTACATGATTATAAATAATATTATTATTCATGCAGTTTCAAAACCCTCGCTACGCTCTCCCTGTGACTGGATTCCAGCATCCATGCCAGAATGACGGCGTTTTTTAGCTGAACGGTGAATACTTTCACAGTCTCTGGAGCATTGAAACGATTATTCTCGTCGCAACTACATTAAACCTGAATCTCAGCCACAGTATTACCAAAATTAATTGAAATACCCGCTGCTAAATTCACCGAGCGTTGTGGGTCAACGGTTTTAACACTGTTATCTGGCACGGTTATCGTCCATGCACTACTGCTGATATTTTGTAAACCCCAGCGATTAGGGTCTTGCGGATGGCGATTAACCGCCGCTTGTGGCTTGGAAAAATTAAACTTTTGGGTTTGGTCGGTATGATGCGGATATAGCATGGTGTCATGATTGAGCATCACCACCGCGTTATTGAACTGTAAGCGTGGTGGATAAACGACGGGTTTATTACACGCCCAACAGTGTTTTATATTATCAGCATCATAAAAATTTTGTCCCCCACAACGGCAATAAAAAATACTGTCGCGCAAATTAATTAATATAACCCGCCATTCATTTTCACGAATACGTCCGTGTTGATCTTCAATACCTGTAGTAAATGCACGCGTAAATACATCACGCAAAAATTGCGGATATAACGCCCAATAGACTAGCGCGTTATCATGTAAACCTATGACTGGCGCGTTACTATTATCTTGTGGATCAAAAATAAATAACGGTGAAGTGCCATATAATTTATTCATTGCTGATTGATCGAAACAACGAATACTGGCTTCTCTTTTACCTTCTAATGGATGATGTAACATCAACATATAAAACAATAAAATCGACAACGAAAATAAATCACTTTCGGTATTCGGTGGAGAATCACCACGCACTAATTCAGGAGCCATAAAACGCGGTGTGCCATTAATTGCCCCAGTCGCGCCATTAACATCAACATTATCATTATCACAAATTAATATATCGCCAGTATTCGGATCAAAAAACACATTATTAAAATTAATATCGCGGTAACATAATCCTTTGGCATGAAGCTGTAAAAAACTTTCTGATAATGCCAAACAGGCACTAATTAACGCATGAAAACTTGGTTCTGCACGGCGGCGCATTAAATCAACAATACTTTTAAAATTATTAGGACGTAAGGGCATGACATACCCAAAGCCTGTATTGTTATTCTGTTGCGTGACTAATTCCAATGGCCATAAAAAGTTATTATCAGGACTACCCTTTCTAATCGCATTTTCTAAGCGTTGTCGTAGCTGTAAATCGTTTTGAATATAATGAGGAAAATACCATTTAACCGCAACGTCACGTCCATTTGCCTGAGCGCGATAAACTTCGCCTTGTGTACCCGCCCCTAAAAACGTATCAATGGTATAAGATTGTTGGGTTAATTCGCCGAAAATAGTTTGGTTATCTTGTAATAAGGTACTCATGAATTTGTCCGTTAGGTATGAATTTTTACCGATTATACTCTTGACTGTTTTTTAGTCTGCCAAGGCTTATGAATTTCTTAGCTGTTCGATGAGTTGCATTCGAGCATCTAACCAATACGATATCTCGTTATTTTGTTGGCAATTATTTTTTTCCCACAGTTGATAAGCCAGTTGTCGTATTGCTTCCTCAGTCGGTCTGTCATCCCAGTAATAATTACAATGAGAGTCAACAAAATCGTAGGGCAAGTGGGTAAAAAAATCCTGTCTGCCATACACAGGTGCTGTGCAACGTAAGCAAGTTTCTTGTAATGGACAATCCTGCCCGCAACAGCGTGTTATATCATAAGCCATAGTCGATTATTTCCTGTGTTCCACATTGTCTCATGCTAACATTTTTCAAGAAGCTGACAAACATAAAGGCAATATATAAGGGAGGAGAGTCTATTTTTTTGACATTCCGATGGAGTCCAATAGCTTTAGAGACCGTGAAAGTATTCTATTACGGCAACTATTTCGCTAAAAAATGCCGTCATTCCAGCATGGATGCTGGAATCCAGTCACAGGGAGAGCGCAGCGAGGGTTTTGAATCCGCGTGAAGAATAATATTACTTATAATCATGTAGTTACCATCCTTGGCACTGGATTCTGGCATCCCTGCCAGAATGACGGGTTTGAAGATTGTTGCATAAGACAAGGAATATTTTCTTAAAATTATTAATACTTTCACAGTCTCTTTAGCTATTGATGGTAAACAGCTAAAGCTGTTTTACTGCTGAGTTTTTTGTTAAAGAACTTTTGAGCGACTACTTGGTATTGGAGTAAGATTTAGATTATTACATTGATGGCAGAAAAAGGGGGATTTATGTCATTGTGTAATAAGATAAGTTGGTAGATAGTATCGACTAATCTTTTAAAAAGTATTACCGTGTAGTGGAGTCAGGCTTTGCAAGAAAGGCTTGCACAAACACACGCCATTCATTGATAACAGCTTATAAAGCGAGTAAGTCATGAACGATAAACCTTTAACTACCAACTCCAACACGCATCAATCCTACGTCAGGCGAATTGGCATTTTCATTTACGCGGGTGCTGATATATTGGATATTGCAGGCCCATCAGAAGTGTTTGCCTTTGCCAACCTTATGTTATTTGTTCAAGGTGTGTGCAAAGAACCTGCTTATGTTATTGACGTATTGGCAGAACAGCCAGGAATTGTTACTACCTTGATGGGTTTACAAATTGTTGCCACCCATGCTTATACCGAGGTTGATAATCTTGATACTTTAATCATTGCAGGCGGTTTCATCCCCGCTAATTTTTTTCAGGGTATGGAAGTTGGTGATCCGTTTATTTTCAAAAATCATCTGTTTATCAACTGGCTACGCACTATGTCTACGCAGGTTAGGCGTTTGGCTTCTGTGTGTACAGGAACTTTTCTACTGGCAGAAAGCGGACTTTTAAATGGTCGCAGAGCTACCACGCATTGGGATTTTTGCCAGCGTTTGATGCTGGATTATCCTGAAATAACAGTTGAACCGAATCAAATCTTTATTCAAGAAGGCAATATTTTTACCTCAGGGGGTATTACTTCGGGCATTGACCTCGCACTCGCCATGATAGAAGAGGATTGGGGGCATGAACTCGCATTAGCGGTTGCCCGTTATCTGGTGGTTTTTCTGAAGCGGCAGGGAGGTCAATCCCAGTTCAGTAATTATTTAACCACTGAAGCAGTTAATCGTCCTGATTTGCGTACCTTACAAACGTGGATTATAGCGAACCCTGCTGAGGATCATCGGGTTGAGAATTTAGCGGCGAGGATGTGTATGAGTCCGCGTAATTTTGCCCGTCTTTTTTTAACTGAAACGGGTATGACTCCTGCTAAATATGTCGAAATGGCGCGTATTGACACGGCACGTCATTACTTAGAAACCAGCGAATTATCGATTGAAGCCATTGCTGAACAATCGGGATTTTTTGACCAAGAACGTATGCGGCGTTCATTCATTCGACAACTTGGTGTTAATCCTAAAAGTTATCGAGATCGTTTTACTCATTTACCCTCAACAAAACTTAAAGAGATTTTTAATGTATAACCAATTACAAAACTTGGTTTTTAAGTTCAGGAGATTGTCATGCGTATTTTATTAATTTCATCGGCTTTTTCAGGCTTAACCCAGCGGTTTTACACAGAACTGGATGATGCAGGTTATCTGGTTTCCGTGGAACTTCACCTCGGTGACATCCCCCAATTATTGGAAGGGGTCGCCTTGTTTAAACCAGAATTAATCATCTGCCCGTTTCTAACCAAAAAAATTCCGCCAGAAATTTATGAAAACTACACCTGCTTAATTGTTCACCCTGGCATTAAAGGTGATAGAGGCCCGTCATCATTGGATTGGGCGATTCAAACGGGTGAATCAGAATGGGGAGTTTCCTTATTAGAAGCCCGCGAAGAAATGGATACAGGCGATATTTGGGTTAATAAAACCTTTGCTGTGCGCGATACCACTAAAAGCAGTCTGTTTTATCGAGAAGTGACGCAGGCGGCGGTGGATTGTTTATGGGAAGCCTTGACGTATTTTCACGCGCCCGATTTTCGCCCGCAAGCCTTGGACTACGATAACCCTGAGTTTAAAGGCAAGTTACAACCATTCATGAAGCAAGCGGATCGCACTATCGATTGGAAAAAACACAAAACCGATGAGATTTTAAGGCGCATTAATGCCGCTGACGGTAGCCCAGGTGTATTAGATGAAATTGATGGACAGCCTTATTATTTGTTCAATGCGCACAAAGAAACCCATCTCACAGGCAAAGCGGGCGATATTATTGCCACCGCTAATTATGCGATATGTCGCGCTACTGTGGATGGCGCGGTTTGGATTGGACACATAAAGCCAAAAACTGACACAGGCAAAGACATCAAATTACCCGCGACCTTTGTGTTAAAAGACTTGCTGGCAACCACGCCCTCTGCATTGCAAAAGCTGTTATCCACGCCCATCAAACACATCACTATAGACTACACAAAAGCAGGGCAACACACACCTTGCCAAGAAGTCTGGTATGAACAAGAGGGCAAAGTTGCCTATTTATATTTTCCGTTTCACAACGGTGGCATGAGTACCGAACAGTGCCGTTTATTGCTGTCGGTTTATCAACACATCGCTACGCTGCCAGTGAATGTTATCGTATTAATGGGTGGTGATGATAATTGGTCAAATGGCATACACCTCAATCACATTGAAGCCGCCGCCAATCCCGCTGAGGAATCGTGGCTCAATATTAATGCTATCGATGACCTTATTTATCAGATTATCACCACGCTAGATAAAGTCACCATCTCCGCCGTGGCAGGTAATGCGGGAGCTGGCGGAGCGATTTTAGCGTTAGCAGCGGATCAAGTATTTGCCAGAGAAGGGGTGATTTTTAATCCGCATTATAAAAATATGGGCGAGTTATACGGCTCTGAGTATTGGACGTATTTATTACCAAAACGCGTGGGTACGGAAAAAGCAACCGATTTGACTGAACAACGGCTGCCAATTAGTGCCAAAAAAGCGTGGCGTATTGGCTTTATTGACAAAATGCTTGATAAGCAGCACAGAATTTTTCACGCACAAATCAAACATCTCGCCAACAGTTATGCGAATAATGCCGAAGGTTTGCGGACTGTATTAGCTAAAAAAGCGAAAACCCGTTGTTTTGATGAATCCGTTAAAACCCTCGGATCTTATCGCCAATTTGAATTAACCCACATGTACGCCAACTTTTACGGTAACGATGATTATCACCGCGCACGGCAAAATTTTGTTTACAAAACAGGCGCAGAGAAACAAACACCAGACAATATTGCCATTCATCGCCAAGCCGAAACAGTAACCAACAAGCTGTCAGTGGGCAGTATGTATCATTTTGTTTGGCAAGACCATTACACACTGGGTGATGAGGAGATGGATAGCGAACATAAGGATTTATTTGCATTGGCTAATAATCTGGTAGATTCTAACGACAAAGAAGCCTTGCACAATAATATTCAGTTGTTACAACAACACGTTAAAGAGCATTTTGCCGCTGAAGAAGCTCACATGAGAGGCGTTGAATTTCATGGTTATCGTAGCCATGTAAAAGAACACGGTTTTATGCTAGAAAAATTAATGACCATCGATCATAAAATTAATCATGACCAATGGGAAGCCGCTGACATTAGTGACTTCATGGATAAATGGGCAAAACATATTCTCAATTCAGATATGCGCTTTGATACTTACTGCAAAAAGGAAGCAGCTTAGTCCTTCACGAACAACTGCCAGTCCTTAAATATGTTTATTCGAGTACAGCCATGAACACGCGCTATTTATATATTATGGGATCAAAATCAGGCGTGGGCAAAAGCACGATCTGCTTAGGAATTTTGGCACAACTGCTTGCTCAGGGTTATTCGCCCCAGCAACTCGCCTACATCAAACCCACCACCCAATGTACTGAAAAACAAACGGTGGCGACTTTTTGCGCGGAGCAGGGTATTCAATTTATGGATATTGGCGGTTTACTATTCAAAAAAGGCTTCACTCGTGATTTCATCGATGGGCTAACGCCGTCTTCAGATGAATTACTAGCAAGCATTTTGGACACCATTACCACTATCGGTACGGGTAAAGCGGTGGTATTAATTGATGGGATTGGTTCGCCGTCGGTTGGTAGTGTGGTTGGCGCATCGAATACCGACATTGCCGCCTTATTACCTTGCCGAATTATTTTTGTTGGCAAATTAGGTATTGGCGCGGCAATTGATGACACTGTGTTGAATGTGTCGCTGATACAAAGTAAACATAAGCAAAATGTCGGGCTAATCTACAATAAAATCCCACTATCTGAATTGCCTGCTATACAGCATTATGTCAGTAAACGCATTGTACAATTATTACCCAATACCACACCGCTGGGTTTTATTGCTTATCATGACGCACTGTTTTCACAAGAGTCTAGCGAAACAATTGCTGCGTGGTTTAGCGGCTATGTGAATTTAACAAACTGGTTTTCTGAGTAACAGGAATCAAAAAATGTGTTTTTTGATTCCCTAGCGTTCAATGCTATTTTTCAAAACGATTAACGACTATTTTCCCGCCTGAAATAACTTGCCATGCTTTTCTAGTTCCCACAGCGCGTGGGAACTAGGTGATGAGTAACGGAGTATAAACCTAGGTTTATACTCCGTTACTTACTTAATAAAAGCCAATATGCCCCGCTTGTACTTGTCTTACTACACTTACCAAGCGATCAATTTCTTCGTAAGTGTTATAAAACGCCAATGACGGGCGCACAGTACTTTCCAAACCAAAGCGGCGCAAAATTGGTTGCGCACAATGGTGTCCAGAACGCACTGCAATGCCAGCCTTATTCAAAGCCGCGCCCACATCTTCGGTACTGTGACCTTTCAACACAAACGATAACACGCTGGTTTTTTCAGCCGCTGTACCAATCAAGCGCAAACCGTTGATGCCGCGTAACGCCTCAATTGCATAACCTAATAGCTCATGCTCATAACGCGCTACATTTGGCACACCAATACGTTGTAAGTATTCCAATGCAGTGCCTAAACCCACAGCATCGGCAATATTACCTGTACCTGCTTCAAAACGTGCAGGGGCAGGTTGATAGATGATACGCTCAAAGGTCACATCTTCAATCATATTACCGCCGCCTTGCCACGGTTGAGTTGCTTCCAGTATTTCTGCTTTGCCATACAGTACGCCAATACCTGTCGGGCCAAAAATTTTATGCCCCGAAAATACCAGCCAATCGCAATTCAACGCCTGCACATCGACACTTAAATGCGATACTGATTGCGCTGCGTCCAGCAACACTTTCGCGCCCACACGATGTGCCAGTTCAATCATTTCCTGAGCAGGTGTGATTGTTCCCAGTGCGTTCGATACTTGGGTGAATGATACTAACTTAGTGCGTGGATTAAGCAGTCGAGTATATTCATCCAACAACACCTGCCCGTTATCATCAACAGGGGCAACGCGTAACACTGCACCTGTTGCGTCGCACAATTGTTTCCACGGCACAATATTGGCATGATGCTCTAACCAAGTGATGACAATTTCATCATCTTTACCGATGTTTTGCTGTCCCCAACTTTTTGCGACTAAATTAATCGCTTCGGTTGAACCGCGCACAAAGACAATTTCTTCAGGCGAGGACGCATGAAGAAAATCCGCGACGGTTTTGCGTGCTTTTTCGTAGGCATCAGTGGCGCGTGCCGCCAGTTCATGCGCGGCGCGATGAATGTTGGAATTTTCATGGCTGTAAAACTCAGAAATTCTATCAATCACCACTTGCGGTTTTTGCGTGGTGGCTGCGTTGTCCAGCCACGCTAATGGCTGTCCATTCACCCGCTCACTTAAAATTGGAAAGTCACGACGCACGGCATGAACGTCAAACGCCGCATGGCTGTTTGGTAATCCCAAGGTATTTAAATCACGGTGCGGGTGTTGTTGTGCATCGAGAAAATAAAACGTCGGGTTTGCGGCAGTCTCAGCGACTGGATTACTTGGTGTGCCAGAACGATTCACTGTGGCATGACTCGCCAGTAGTTTATGCAGTTCCACGGTTTCCGTAGGTAATTCAACGTGTTGTCCTGCCAAGCTAGATAACCCGTTAAAATCAGCATTTGTCGCTGATTGCGGGCTAGCTGACTTCACCGCCGAACCTAAGGTTGATAGTGCCTGTTGCTGTGCCGCCGCATCCAGAAAATAGAAACTGGGCGCGGTAGTGAGTGTGTTGCTGGGTGTGCCAGAACGAGTCACTGTGCCGTAATTAACCAGCAGTTTATTGAGTTCATCTGTTTCCATAGGTGGCTCGCTATGTCGTTCAGCTAAACTGGCTAACTGGGTTAACTTGCCAAACTCAGCCGTTGTTGCTTGTGGCGACACGGCGTGAACACCTGCATTCAGTAGCGAACCATCGCAGGGCAGGGCAGTGAATAATTGATTTGCCAAGCGCGTCAACTGCTCAATATCTGGCAGAGTTGTGTTATTTGTAGTCATAGTAGTTGCCTACTTCGACATTCTCCAACACGCCCAGCGCGTCTTCAGTCAATACGGCTAATGAGCAGTACAAAGACACCAAATACGAGGCAATCGCTTTGTGGTTGATACCCATGAAACGGACTGATAAGCCCATTGTTAACTCGCCCGTTAAATTCGGTTGATACAAACCGACCACACCTTGACGACTTTCACCTGTGCGTAATAACAAAATGTTGGTTTTACCGTTGGTAATTAGCAGTTTATCAGTCGGAATTAATGGAATACCGCGCCATGTTAAAAATTGCGAACCAAATAAAGTAACGGTAGGTGGTGGTGTACCGCGACGGGTTGCTTCACGACCAAAAGCAGCAATAGCGCGTGGATGGGCTAAGAAAAATGCAGGTTCTTTCCAAACACGCGCAATAAGTTCGTCTAAATCATCGGGGGTTGGTGAACCGTTGCGGGTTTGTACTTTAAACGCAGGGGCAACATTGTTCAGTAAGCCGTATTCTGCATTATTGATTAACTCACTTTCTTGACGTTCTTTGATGGTTTCAATGGTCAAGCGTAATTGTTCGTGAATTTGATTATGCGGACTGCTGTATAAATCAGATACGCGAGTATGTACGTCTAGTACCGTGTTGACTGCATTCAAGCGGTATTCACGACCCCATTCTTCATAATCGACGAAGGTTTGTGGCAAGATTTTTTCATCGAGACTGGAGCAATCAACGGTAATACTCGATTCATTTTTTGCTTTGTTGACGCGATAAATACCCGCTTCAACAGGTACCCATTGCAATAAATGCGTCAACCAACGGGGTGTGATGGTTGACAGCATGGGGACAGTTTTGGTGGCATTGGCTAGTGTACGCGCAGCAACATCGCCAAGTGCAGTATGAGCATCATGAATATCAGTCATGGTCTTTTCCTATAATTTGATGGTTATTAAAAATTGTTACTCTATCCATATAAACAGATAAGCCCGTGCATATTAAGTTACTAATTATGTGAAATGCAATATCAATAAATAGATATACAATAAACAGATATACTATTAGATGTGATATGCAATAAACAGATATGCCAATGTATTTATTGGCTATTTTTAACTATCTAATGCTGTTTGAATCTAGCTTTGTGCTTTTGCATGATGTGCAAGTACAGGTGTCGCTAATTCACTACGCACTTGTGCCTGTGTGATGTGGCTGTTAGGTGGCACACTGTGAGTGAGCCAGACATTACCGCCGATGGTTGAACCTCGTCCGATAGTGATACGTCCTAAAATTGTCGCGCCTGCATAAATCACGACATAATCTTCCACGATAGGATGGCGATCATTGCCTTTTACTAACGTACCGTCTTCTTCCATATCAAAACGTTTCGCGCCCAAAGTCACTGCTTGATATAAGCGAACGTGTCGCCCGATAACTGCTGTTTCACCAATGACAACACCCGTACCGTGATCGATAAAAAAACTGTCGCCAATTTTTGCACCAGGATGTATGTCTATACCCGTAGCAGAATGGGCAAGCTCCGTTATCATGCGAGCAATCAATGGCACACCTAATAGATAGAGATTGTGTGCTAGTCGGTGGTGAGTCATGGCGACAATACCAGGGTAGCAAACCAAGGCTTCATCTGGGCTGTGAGCCGCAGGATCGCCCTGATAGGCAGCCGTTATATCAGTGTCCAGCAACTTTCTGACACTCGGCAGTTGTTCGGCAAAAGCGCGTGTAATATGGTTAGCGCGACTATCCATGTTGTGTACCACCGCGTGATTTTGTTCCGCAACAAAAACCAATTCACGGCGAATCTGTTGCTGTAGTGTGCGTAATGCAGTGTCTAGGGTATTGCCAACAAAATAGTCAATGCCTTCGTCGTTAATGTCAGGCAAACCCAAACGATTGGGAAACAACACAGCCCCCAAGCCTTCTACTACGCTATGTAGTTCTTTACGTTGGGGCAACTTAGGTGGTTTATCACGGCGGTGGCGTGTCTCTAAAGATTGCACTCGCACCTCGCGTAAGCTTGTAACTAAGCTGTCTATGCCCCAATTATTTTGATTTCTCACCATCTGAAAAACTCTTAATAACAATGTCTAACCAAGTAGAAAAAAAGAGGGGTGGGTTAGAAGAAATAACCTCTGCCCCTCAAGGTAGGAGTCGAGCAGTTACAAAAAATCAATGTCCATAAATCTGATCAAACACGCCGTCATCGGCAAAATGTTTTTCCTGCGTTTTATCCCAACCACCAAAATTAGTGATGTTGACTAATTCTATAGCGGGGAATTGTGCCGCATATTTCGCAGCAATTTCTTTATCAGAGGGACGATAAAAGTTTTTAGCGATAACGTCTTGTCCTTCTTTGCTATACAAATAGGTTAAATACTCAGTTGCCGCTTCAGTAGTACCGTGTTTACGCGCTACATCTTCCACTACGGCGACGGGGGGTTCTGCCAGAATACTTAGCGATGGATTAACAATTTCATATTTATCCGCACCAAACTCTTTTAACACTAAATGGGCTTCGTTTTCCCAAGTAATTAACACGTCACCGATTTGGCGTTCAGCAAAACTGGTTGTTGAACCTCTCGCCCCAGTGTCAAGTACCGCTGCATTTTTGAATAATTTGGTCAGAAAAGCTTTAGCGGCGGCTTCGTCATTATTGTTATGCTTAAGAGCATATCCCCATGCGGCTAAATAATTCCAACGCGCCCCACCTGAAGTTTTTGGATTCGGGGTCACTACACTGACACCGTCTTTAACTAAATCATCCCAATCTTTAATCGCTTTAGGATTGCCTTTACGCACTAAAAAAATGATGGTTGAGGTATAAGGCGAGCTGTTATTAGGCAGTAAAGTTTGCCAATTCTCTGGAATCAATTTGGCTCTTTTATACAGTTGGTCTACGTCATAGCCCAATCCCAGCGTCACCACATCCGCTTCTAAGCCATCTAACACGGCGCGAGCTTGCTTACCACTGCCGCCATGTGATTGATTGACGGTGACATTGTCGCCCGTTTTTTCTTTCCAATGTTTAGCGAATAGCGTGTTGTATTCTTTGTATAACTCGCGTGTTGGGTCATAAGACACATTAAGTAAAGTAATATCCGCCGCCTGTGCCTGATGGGCGATAGCCGCGACAAGGCTTAGCGCGGTGGCTAATATAAGGCGTTTAAAAGGGGTTTTCATAATTCAGTGTTCCTTTAAGTAAATCGATTAAAAAGAGAGTTGAAAGCGCGTTGCAAAGACTTGTTCAGTATTACGGTTGTGATTTACCAAACCGCCACCACCAGCAAAATGTACATTTTCATAATCGGCACGAATTAGGGCGTTACTGTTAAGAATCCAGTTTGCACCCACTGTCCACGCGCTGGCTCTACCCGCCGAGCTATTTGGATTAATGAATAAGAAGGTATTGTTATCTATATTCATTTCAGTCCAACGGGCAGCAAGTTGTAACGCACCCCATGTTCCATTTAACGGATCAAATTTTTGAATCGGTTTTATCGCACCAAAACTATTGTCTTCACCTGTGACAACATAAGACGCTAATACTTGCCATGCTTTGTTGTTTTGTTTGATAACCGCGCTTCTACCCGCACTGGTTGTTCCTGCTAGACGTTGTGATGACAGTGCATATTCGCCCATCAATCCAAATGGTCCAGCGTACCAATAAGCTTGTGGATAAATCCGATAGGCACCGCCGTCAGCCACAGGCGCGGCAGCACCCGTTCTGATAGTGTTGGCATAATTTAGATAAGTGTTGCGTCCAATCGGTGTGGCTTGATTTTTAAGAGCTTGCCCGTTAGCATTGGAAAAACTACCCGCAACCCCAAATCCTAGACCTTCTGCCCACGAATAACCTGTGTGTTGAAATGGCTGTGCAAAAACACGCGCCACAAGTTCTTTATTGTCATTTGTGTCAGCAGCGTTATTATTGGGACTACCGTCATCCCCCGACCCATTAAACGCACCTATTTGATAGGTCAGTTGATTTTTAGTGTCAATCGGACCTGCGACTTTTTCGGCTTTATGTCCTGTAAAATCAAATCCACCATGTAGCTGAACACCGACATCCCGATTACTGGCTAAATACGTTGGAAACGCACGTTCTAAGAACGTACCATCAGAGTCACCTTGCAAGCGTTCAAGACTGATTGCAGGTTTGAATTTACCGACCAACAAACTGGCAGCAGGGTGATAGGCATAATCAATATAGGCATCGGGGATAATATTGCCGCTTGCCGCGAAGTCAGGCATGATTTTGAAAAATATATCTTTAAAGACATAACCTTCAACCCAAACCCGCGCTTGTTTAAGATCAAAGGTATCGGTCAACTTACCATTATCTTCAGAAAAAGTTCTGTTATCCACTTGCGCTGCGCCGCGTATTCTCAGTTGGTGTGATTTATCAGCCGAAGTAATTCTAAAACCACCTTCACCTGCGTCAATAGTCGGTGTTCTTTTAACGTTGGCGGTTGTTACTTCATCCTGTACTTCCAGCTTACGTTCCAAAGTATTAATTTTACTATTGAGTTTTTCAACCTCAGGGGTAGCGGTGGCAACTGTTGGGGCTTTATTATTAGCGGCTTCAAATTTTTCTAAACGACTTTCCAAGTTTTCAAACTTTTTTAACCGACTTTCTAATTCGTGGATACGTTGCTCCAACGCTTTGCTATCAGCCGCGTGAGCAGTGGGAATACCGATTAATGCCAGATTAATCGCGCTTAATAACGCAGTGCGCTGGAAATTTTTCATAGTTTTAGCCTCTTAAGTAAGTGAAGGTGTTTTAGCCTTCTTTCTTGTTAAGGCACATCATAAACAGCTAGATATTTTTAATAAAACGATGATATTCGATAGCACTATTCAATAATTAGATATAGGTAGGCGTGACTTGTCGTGCTTTCGCGTTTCTACGCGCTACGAAGATACTGCGTTAAGATTTGGAGGAATGTTGGATTATGCTGCATTAACTCGATCTCAGTGCAATCGTGCTGTAGACGCATGATTTTATGAGTGTCTTTTTGGGGGCTAGGGCGTGACGATACGCTTATTGATGGTGCTATATGTGGTGGCTACCCCGCGAAATGGGGAAGAGCCAAAATTTTTCTTATTCAAGCAACTTTTCTGAATAAAAAAATCCACATAAAACCTATTTTTTAACCCCATAATAGAGCAAGGCTAATTATCCAACAAACGCACAGCCAATACATCACAGGGTGCATGATGTAACACACTGTTAGCAGTAGAGCCTAATAATAACGCTAAACCATGTCGTCCGTGTGATCCTAATATAATTAAGTCTACTTTTTGTTGTATGGCACAAGCGACGATTTCTTGATTAGGAACACCCCAAACCAACCATTGATTATCATCAGCAATTTCCAAGCGTTTGCTTAACTCAATCAATTTAGTTTTTTCAATCTCTAACAGCTCATAACCTGTATCTTCGTTTATCGGAATAATCGAGCCATAGTTAGTATCAGGCATGGGAATATTATCCAGCACATGAATAATACTAAGTTTTGCTTGATAACAGTCGGCTAATGCTTTTGCCTTATTAGCAACATAGTCGCTATGTGCTGAATAATCGATGGCTAATAAAATATGTCGATAATCACTCATGATTTTTATCTCAGTGTTGATGGATATAATTTAGGCTCTTCCCGATTTTGCGGGGTAGCCACTAGATATTATAGTACCATCAACAAGCGTATCGTCACGCCCTAGCCCCTAAAAAGACACTTATTGTTGATTTTTTGGCATACGCCAAGCTATTCGCCCAAGCTAAATCCTGCGGAATATGTTATTCACGAAGTGCGTCGAAACGGTCTATATAACGTAGCTTGTTCTTTATCCGTCCAACAAAAGGCTGAACGGATTAAACCGTGAATCACCGTTGAATGCTCAACAAATGAAGTGTTAGTCGGCTTTACTGTGGGAAGGGAATAATTGATTTTATGAGTGTTTAAAGGCTTATTCCAACCTATAATATTAAAGGTTTATTCTTTGTTGCTGTCCTTGTGGCGAAAGCGTATCAAAAATAAAATCCTTATAGCGTCTTTTAAAATCTAGGTCAGTAGAAAACTTCCGATATATTTCTGTTTGCGTGAATAAATACTGTTGCATCAACTGTTCCAGTTTCATATCGGATGATTCTTTTGCATTTTGCTTATCGGGTGAATATATGATGGCATTCATCAATTTCTCATCTTTTTTCATATCCGCAGGAATTTGTTGCGTTAATATTTCATTCACCTTATCTTTATCTGCCCAGTCTATATCGCCAAAACGCTGATTAAATATTTTTAGAATATTTTCTAAGGTATCAAGTTCTGGCTCTCTTATTCCTCCGACATCTTTATCTGGGATTGGGTATAAAATACCAGTATCATCATCCAAAATAATTTTATCTTTGCCTTGTTTTATTGGTCGGTAGCTATCCATATCAATAGATTCAATAATACCTTGTGCGAGGTCTTCATCACCTTCAATAATGAGTTTTGGTAACAGATACTTTAAATACCACCACAACTGTTCCCAATACAAATTATTAAAATCCAGAATTTTTGCTAAATAACTGTAGGTTCTTAGAAAGGATTTAACCTTAACTTTAAAATCAATTTGTTTTTCTAATAGCGAATTATTAAATAGCTCAACCACCGAATCAATAAGGGGTTCTAAAATGGCTCTTGCTGCATTACTCGAATACTTTGCAAAGAAATATTGCACTTGTTCTTCATGGTAAAGTTCAAACTTTTCCAATGCGTCTACTAAGTCATTCAGTTTATTTGGATCGGTTTCCTCGCTTAACATCGTGGACGTAAAATAAGGGTCAAATTCTTTTTTTATATCTTCGGCTGTGTTATAGAAATCCAAAACAAAGGTATCTTTTTTATAAGGCTTCAACGCTCTGTTTAATCGTGAAAGGGTTTGCACTGCTTGAACGCCGCCTAATTTTTTATCGACATACAGTGTATGCAAAAGCGGTTGATCGAAGCCTGTTTGATATTTATTAGCGACAATTAAAAAACGATAATCTTTTTTCTTAAAATTTTTCGGAATATCGTTTTTATGACTGTCAAAATTATTCATTGATGCTTCGTTAAACTCAATACCTTTATATTCAGCATTCCCAGAAAAAGCAACAATAGCCTTATAAGGTGATTTTATTTCTTTTAAGTATTCATCAAAAGCGTGTTTATATTCAATGGCTATTAAAATACTTTTAGTAACAATCATTGCTTTAGCTTCACCATTTATTAAATGTTTTACTTCACGGTGAAAATGCTCAATCATTATTTTAGCTTTTTCGCTAATGGCGAATTCATGCCCCTCGACATAAGCTTTTAATTTAATCTGCGCTTTTTTAGTATCAAACTCAGGGTTTTCTTCTACCGATTTTATTAATTTATAAAATGATTTATAAGTGGTGTAATTTAGCAAAACATCAAGAATAAATTCCTCTTCAATGGCTTGTTTCATGGAATATAAATGAAAGGCATCAAATGCGGTTTTTTCTTCGCCGTCTTGAGTATATTTTCCTGGCACACCGAATAATTCCAGGGTTTTGTTTTTTGGGGTTGCAGTAAAGGCAAAATAAGAGCCGTTTTTTATCATCTTACGGTCTTCTATCAGCTTATTAATTTTATCTTCCAAGGTGTCTTCTACACCGTCATTTTTATCGGCTAATACTGCATTCATTTTTCCAGCGGTATCACCGCTTTGGCTACTGTGGGCTTCATCTATGATAATGGCGAATTTCAACGCGCCCATATCTTGCATTTCATCCAATAAATGCGGAAATGTTTGAATGGTGCAAATAATGACTTTCTTTTTATTGGCAATAGCAGTTCGTAGGTTTTGCGTTTTACTGCCGCCATCGTTGGTAATAGCTTCCACAATGCTTTTAGGCGTGGCGAATTGTTTTATTTCATCGCCTAATTGCCTATCTAAAACCGTTCTGTCGGTGATAACAATCACAGAATCAAACAAATGGTTTTCGCCTGTCTGGTCAAATAAGCCGTGTAATGAATGAGCAAGCCAAGCAATGGATTTTGATTTTCCTGAACCTGCCGAATGTTGAATTAAATAGCGTTGTCCGATACCGTTTTGTTTAGCGTGTGCCAGTAGCTGTTTAACTGAGGTTAATTGATGGTAACGCGGAAAAATCATTTTTCGGGTCTTTTTGCCTGTGTCCTCATTGGTTTCTTCAATGACTTGGGCAAACTTATCAATGATAGTGCTTAACGACTCTTTGCTTAATAACTCTTCCCAAAAATAATGCGTTTTCAGCCCGTTAGGGTTCACAGGATTTCCAGCACCAAAAGGCGGTAGCGGTTTACCATCGTTTAAACCTTTGTTGAACGGAATAAAAAACGAGACCTTGCCTTTTAGTTCTGAACACATAAACACTTGTTCCGTGTCAGCGGCAAAATGCACCATGCAGCGGGCAAAGGTGAATAGCTTGTCTTTGGGATCGCGGTCATTTTGGTATTGACGAATAGCGTTACCAACGGTTTGCCCAGTTAATGGGTTTTTTAATTCACAAGTGATGACAGGAATGCCATTGATGAAAATAGCTAAGTCCAAACGGTTTTCATGATTAAGGCTATATTTTAATTCCTGCGTAACTGAAAACACATTGGCGGCATAATTTGCCGCGTCTTTGGTGTTAAAGCTTGATGAGGGTTTGCGGTAAAACAAATCGATGGTTTTATCAAGATGTTTAACGCCTTTACGCAATACCTCAATAACACCCGATGTTTTGATTTTTTCATCTAAGCGCACTAAAAAACCACGTTCGCCTTTTTTCTGAATCATCGCGTAAGCGTCTGGTTGCGTGGCGGCAATAAAGGCTAATAGTTGCTTGGTATGAATGCAGAACTCACGATCAAAGTCGGCGGGTGCGGTTTCAATAAAATGCTGTTCCGTTACCAAATAATGGGTAATGAACTGTTGAAAGCCTTTTTCGGACGTGTCGGTAAATTTCATAATGGCAGGGTTTTTATTTTAGGTTAATTTTCTTGTTCCTACGCGGCGCGTCACTGCCTTAAGTTAAACAATAACAGGAGTCCAATAGCTTTAGAGACTGTGAAAGTATTCACCATTCAGCTAAAAAACGCCGTCATTCCAGCATGGATGCTGGAATCCAGTCACAGGGATGTGAAACAGTGTACTGTACAATAATTATTTATAATCATCTAGTTACCATCCTTGGCACTGGATTCTGGCATCCATGCCAGAATGACGAGTTTGAAGATTGTTGCATAAGACAAGGAATATTTTCTTGAAATTATTAATACTTTCACAGTCTCTTTAGCTATTGGCTAGTATTCGCAAGAAAACAGCTAAAGCTGTTTTACTCCTACGTCATATTCTTCTTAACTTAATGGCAGTGACTCGGCGCGGGGGAACGAGAGTAATAAAAAGTCGGTGTATCTATTTATCCATCGTCATTCTGGCAGGGATGCCAGAATCCAGTCACAGGGAAAGCGTAGCGAGGGTTCTGTTCAATGTAATACCATCCTTGGCACTGGATTCCAGCATCCATGCTGGAATGACGTGTTTTATACCTGCGACTAATTACGATGAATTATGTTTTAGTTGCCGTTTACCTGTGACTAAATCCGTTATTAAGGCTTCGCGGTATTCTTTTATTGAGGTTATTTCTTGTTGGGCTTTGGATATGGCTAAGTCAATTTCAACATCTTTTTCCATTATTTGTTTTGCAATTTCTACTTGTTTATCAATATCTACTACTGGAACAGGAAAACTCTTAATTTCACTAAATGAAAGTCCTTCTCTCGATGCACCATCTTGATTATTTCTAATCAAGTTTTGAATTGTTGTTGATGCTAAATAATATGCTAAAAATTTTGAGTTCAAGTTTTTCTTTGGTCTAATAATACAAACGTGCTGATTAACATTTGCCTCAATGTTTTCTTTAATTGCACAACATCTGCCAATTGAAGCACCTGTAATATTTAGTAACACATCATTTTTTTTAACTTTGGTATATTTCATTTTGGAATGTATTTTTTCAGAAATAAAAGCAACATCTTCTAAACGCAATCCATCAAAGTGAATATTTTGACTTCTTAAAAAACAAACTCCTTCTGATATATAAACATTTGCACCACCCAAAGGAGTTACGCCACTTCCAACTTTTGAGACCAGATATTTCAAAGGCTTAACTGAAAAATTATCTTGAAAAATAGTTTTAGTTATGATTGCCTTTCTTTGACTTTCCAATAACTTAATCAACCTTTCCTTATTCCGAATAAATCTGTCTATTTCATTATTCTTTTTATCTAGGTATTCGACAATGCTGTTTTGAATGTCTAAGGGCGGAACAATGCTATACATCCGTTTAAAATGCGTAAAACGGCAAGGTAAAAAATGCTCACCTATTCCATACACATTTCGCCAAATATAATTTTTGTAATACGCTGTTCTAAATACATAATGAAAAAACTTAGGATTAACTTCATTATTTTTTCTTGGTTTTAAAATAGTATAAACAGGGCTTACAATGCCTTCATATATGGAATATCCTACTGCACCTTTTCTAAACTCCATTCCATAAGCAATATCGCCAACTCTTACAATTTTATAGTTTGATTTATCTGGACTTGAAATGTCCTTTTTATCCATATCTGATTGTTTAACGACACCTTTTGAAATACTGATAGACAATAATTCATAATCTTCTTTTCCACGCTCGACTCGTTCCTCAAAAATAGCAATATTCGGCAATAACCGCCAATCCTCAGGCAGTTGATTCACATAATCATAAACAATCGGATTATATTTATTATAGGGTTGTAAATTCGCCATTATTCCCGCAACTCCATTAATAATTCAGGATGCTGATCCAGCAAGCGCAATAATTTAACCAATGCCAACGGTGGTTTAGTTTTGCCCGTTTCATAACGCGAAAACGCATTCACGCCACCGCCAAACAATTCAGCCGCTTCCTGTTGCCCTAAATTAAGCTTTTTACGCACTCGACCAATAAAATCAGGGTTGACAATAGCGGCGTTGACTTGCTTGTTAAAATTCAACATAGCGACACTCACGCGCTGTGATTCTTGCGCATTTAAAACCACGTCATCACAGGCAGGGCAGTAATCACCTGTTACCGCTTCAATCACTGTCGATTCACCTTTGTAGGTATAAGGCATATCGCGGGTATCCGTGATTAACTCAACTGCGCCACACGCTAAACATTTCATGGTTATAACTCCTTAAAAGAAACGATGGTAGTGTATTAAATCTGTTATTTTTATGACTGCCAGTCCTTTAAAGGACTGGCAGTCATTCATGCTGTTGTAACAGACTTAACCCATTACCAATTATTCGAGTTTAATGGCTTTGAAAACAGCTAAAGCTGTTTTATTCCTAGGACTTTCGCTACGCTGGAGTACAAACCTTGGTTTGTGCTATACAAAGCAAGCTTTGTACTCCGTAAAAATATGAACAATCGAAAGTCCCAATTCCGTTAGTCATTCACTATGGTTTTTAAAATGCCGTCAGTTTCTTTTTCAAGGGCAAAGATTTCTGCGGTTATGTCTTCGAGACTGCGCGGCGGTACATAATTATAAAAATAACGGGTAAAGGATATTTCATAACCTGTGACGGTTTTAGTTTCATCAATCCACGCATCGGGGATATGTTGCAATACTTCGCGCTGAAAATAATCCTGTATATCTTGATCTAGCGGCACATTTTCAGTGTCTCTTAAATCACTGTCGGCTTCATAAAAAATCGTTCCATCCTTTTCGGTCTTCTTAATAACGGGTTCAGCGTTTTCATTTTTCCATGTAATCGCGTCTAAAATACTTTTTAATTCTTTGGTATCAAGCTCTACTTTCAACGCTTTAATGGTTTTATTCAGCAATGGCACAAAGCTATTGTAATCATCAAACACTTGCTTGCCCATCGTGTCTGCTAATGTCTGCGCAGTTTGCATTAATGCTAAGCGGCTTTTCCAATATGCCAGCGAGAATAATTTATTTTTATCGGCTGGTTTTAGTTTTAGCTCATGTTTGTGTAAATGGGCTTCAATTTTGGCGTGGTATTTTTCGAGGTTTTGATATAAATCATCCCCAAACTGCGTGTAAGCCCATGCCATTTCTTCATAGATGCTTTTGTCAAAACGCAAACTTTCAATGGCTGCGGGGGTAAATTGAGCTGAAAGTCGCAAAGGTCGATCAACCGTTATTTTTTGGTAGCCAAAGTATTCATTTGGATAAATTTTTGAAATATCGTTTTCAATAAAATCCAGATATAACTGGGTAATGGCATCAATTTGGGCAGGTTTCATTTCACAGTTTTTTTGCCCTAAATTTTTACGCAATTTTTCATACATTTCCATTGCGTTAATTAACTGCACTTTGCCTTTGCGGTTTTCGGTTTTTCGATTGGATACAATCCAAATATAAGTAGGAATGCCTGTGTTGTAGAAGATATTTTTCGGCAGGGCGATAATACATTCCAGCCAATCATTTTCAATAATGTGTTTGCGGATTTCACTTTCACCGCCACCTGCATCGCCTGTAAATAACGCTGAACCATTGTGAACCGTAGCAATACGGCTGCCAATTTCGGTGTTGTGTTTCATTTTACTAACCATGTTCATCAGGAATAATAATTGTCCGTCTGAAATAGAAGGCAAGCCAATTTGAAAACGCGGGTCTTTGATGTTTTGACTGCCTTTTTTGCCTCTATCCGCTACGATGGCTTCTTCATCGATTTTCCACGTCTTACCATAAGGCGGATTAGACAGCATAAAATCAAATTGTTTTTCTGGAAATCCATCTTTGGCAAGTGTTGAACCGTAGGCGATATTTTCGGTTTTTTCGCCTTTAATCAGCATATCGCTGGTGCAGATAGCGTAGGTTTCAGGATTGACTTCTTGCCCATACAGAATAAAGTCGGCTTTATGGTGTGTGAGTTGTAAGGCAAAATTTTCTGCTTCGGTGAGCATTCCACCACTGCCACAAGCTGGATCGTAGATGAGATACGCGCCCTTTTTTATGTGGTCTTTAACAGGCGTGAATAAAATATGCGTCATTAATTTAATGATTTCACGCGGAGTAAAATGTTCGCCCGCTTCTTCGTTGTTGTCTTCGTTAAATTTTCGTATTAGCTCTTCAAATACATAACCCATGCCTAAGTTAGTCAAAGGCGGTAAGGTTTCGCCCTTGCTGTTAGTGGCTTCATTGGTGCTAAGGTTGATGTCTTTGTCACACAATTTTTCAATCAATAAGTGGGTTAAACCCGCTTCTTTTAGGGTTTCTAATTGATTACGCAATTTAAATTTGCTGATAATTTCCTGCACATTGGGGCTGTAGCCATCGAGATAGGCTTCTAAATTGCTGTCTATGTTGTCGGTATCATTGAGCAAGCTTTCAAAGGTGTAGCTTGAATTGTTCCAAAAGCTATAGCCCGATTGACTTTGCAATGCCGTTTTATCATCCATCGCTTGGCTAATTAAAAAATCATTAGCGGCTAACACTTTTTCTTTTGTTGGCACTAATAGAACATCCAAACGCCTTAGCACGGTGAAAGGCAGAATAATGTCGCGGTATTTTCCTCTGACGAAAACATCACGCAGTACATCATCGGCAACGCTCCAAATAAAACTGACGATTTGATTATGGATTTTGGGGTTCATTGAGTGGGTAATTAAAATTTGCTGGTTAAAAAAACAGGTGGGGGCGAATTGATTGAGCTTAATACTCCTTTCTTAGCTAGAAAACGTACACTATTTATTGCAGATAACGGATAACATCCCTTGAAGGGATGTTATCCGTGCTGAAATGGCAACTGAATCAAATCGGAGTAGTATGTACAGCATACCTTGCAAGACTTGAAACCAAGAAGATGTGGTGCAGTATAGAACACGGCGATGACTGGTGTGTTATTTTTATTAACGGGTAGAAATTTAACGTGAGCTACGAAAAGGAAGACAGGATAGTAATAGCCTATAAGATTATTGCAATTTACATATAAAACAGTCATTCTATCAATTGCTTTATTTGACTACTTTGATGTGCTAGAGTTGACAACTGCTATAGCTTCACAAAGTAGCAAATGAAAGTTATTATCGGCAGGCTCACGCTATACTGAGCTGCCGATTTTTTCATAATAAAAATAATTTATTAAACATTAGGAAGGGCATTATGAAGACAACACAATTATTAAAAAAAGGTTTGTTAGGTCTACTTGGCACACTTTTTACGGCAACAGTTTGGGCGCATGGCGGAGCAGCAGGTACCGATACCGATCAATGTAAATTTGAATTAGAGCCTTCACATTGGATTCATTACACCGCTTATCAGCCGTCTGCTTATCCCGCTGAAGAGTTTTGCGGAAAACTACCTGGCACAGATACTAAAACGCAATTAGTGTTTGACTATCAGGATATGCGCTACAGAGATATGGCTGTTGAGTTTGAAGTGACTAAAGAGCCTGAAGGAACACGGGTATTTTTTCTACCTAGTGCCAAACATAAAAAAGGTACAATTAACCTAGAGCTACCTAATGGTGTGCCAGAAGCGGGTCAATACTTAATTCACATTACCCTGCTTCCTGATGAAAAAGCCACCGATAACCGCGTTCAAGGTCAACGCTTAGATGTACACATGGGCTTCAAAGCAGGCACAGGTGAGGCAGTCAAGAAAAGTAGTTTACTACTGTACGGATTTTTAGGCTTAGCGGCTCTTTATGCGGCGTATTTATCAAGTGCGGGTTTCAAACGTAAAGTTGATGACATAATCTTTAAAATTAAAGATTAAAGTTAACAACAGCGAGTCAATGTTGAAAAGCGCGTGTGTTTGTTAGTTAAAGTGGGGGAAAATAAGTAATGGTAAAATTATTATCGATAGGCGTATTGTTGGTGGCTTTTTCTGCACCACTGCTGGCGGAAGAAGTCGCTTATGAGGATCACGATGGAATGCTCATGGATCATGGCGATGGGCATTTAATGGATATGGCGGGTGGTATGGTAATGGGGCAAAATACTAGCACTCTACCTGGTGGTTGCGATAGCATCTCCGAAACCAAAGAAATTACTGTCCGTGCAGGTCATAAATACGCTGAAAAATTCCCTGGCAGAATGTACGCGTTTGACACACAGGAGTTTAATTTTAAACCGTGTACTAAATTGACGGTGCATTTTATCAATGAAGATCACGTTCGTCATCAATGGATGATGCACGGTTTGCCTAAATACCTATACCCTAAAGGTATGTTTCATTTAGAAGCTTCAGGGCCGTCTAAAATATCAGGCACCTTAATTCTACCGCCAGGTGATAAAACTTACTTAGTGCATTGCGATATTGCCCAGCACATGGAAAAAGGCATGAAGGCGCAATTAAAAGTCGGTAAAGGCGATGGTGATTTGCCGAGTATTCCAGGTGTCACCGCCCCTGTTGTTGCCGATGACTATAAAGCTACACTACCTGAATTAGCTATTAAAGCCGAAGCGCAAGCTAAGGTGGATGAAGTGGCTGCGGCTAAAGCGGCGGTGGTAGCAAAACAGTTAGCGGCAGATAAAAAAGCAGGTATTGCGCCAACACCTGTTACGCCAGTCGTACCACAAGATGACAGTTTTTTATCGGGTACGAGCATTATCGGTTTGGCAATAGGCTTAATTGTTGCACCATTTCTGGCGCGAAAATTTAAAGGCATGAGCGTATCAGAAGTGGTTGCTTACAGCTTTGAATTACTAGGTCAACTTATCAGTACAATCGCAAAACTACTGTCTCGATTAATTGCTTTAGTGTTGAGTAAAAAAACTAACGTATTACCGAGTAAATAGTTAAGTCCACCGTAAAAAAACCTGCGCCTTCAAACGGTGCAGGTTTTTTTTTGAGAGTAATAAATGCACGATACATTGATGGGATTATGGGGCTTGTTTGTGAGTGCCTTTATATCCTCAACCATTGCCCCAGGTGGTTCTGAAGCCGTATTAGCCTACATGGTAGCCAACGGTTTATATGCAAATCAAACACTGCTCATAGTAGCTACCATAGGCAATACACTGGGTGCGCTAACCACATGGGGCTTAGGAATGCTGGCGGCAAAAAAATTTCCGCTGGCGACATTACTGTCAGATAAAAAACAACGCGCACTTGCCATTGTTGAAAAACGTGGTGTCTGGGTATTATTTTTTTCGTGGTTACCCATTATCGGTGATGTGTTTTGCTTTGCAGGTGGCTGGTTAAGACTGCCTTTTATGTCCGCTTGCTTGATTATTTTATTAGGTAAATTTACCCGCTATGCCATGATTGTATGGCTATTTATTTAAACAGAGGTCATTGATGCTCCGCCACTTTCCCCACGCTAATACCGTTTATCCGCATAAAAAACGCGATTATTTTATTGCCGCGTTCACCTTTTTTTGCGTAGCGGTTTGTTTAATCAGTGATGCCAATGGTAGCCAAGCAAAACAGTACGCGCTGGGTGCTTGTGGTTGGATTTTTTTAATTTGCTTGTTACATGGCGAAAATAAAGAAGTGCGAATGCAGGTCGTGATTGCCATCATGTTCGCTACTGTAGGTGAACATTTTGCATCGCCATTTATGGGCGGTTATACCTATCGATTTCATAACGTTCCCGCTTATGTGCCACCTGGTCATGGCATGGTGTATTTAACGGCTGTCGCATTAGCACGGTCTGGATTATTTTTACGTCATGCCAGAGCCATTGCCACACTGGTCGTTATTGTCTGTGGTTTATGGTCAATCTGGGGGATTAGTGGCTATGCCGAACAAGGCGATTCAGTGGGGGCGTTGTTATTTTGCGTATTTTTAGCTTATTTGTTTAAAGGTCGTTCACCGATGGTGTATTTAGCGGCTTTTTTTATCACCACTTGGCTAGAACTCATCGGTACAGAAGTTGGTACTTGGAAATGGGCAGCCATTGATCCTGTTCTTAATCTACCACAAGGTAATCCACCTAGCGGCGTTGCCGCTTGGTATTGTCTAGTAGATGCGGTTGCTATCGGCGGAGCTGCACCCTTATTGAGAAAAATTCACCAAATTAAAGATCGATTAGAGGGCGCGAAATTGCGTAAAAATGCCTATCAAGGACTAGAAAACAAATAGAAACTCAGGTTTTAATATAGCGTGATTGAACTATCCAACCAGTAGATTTATAGTAAAATTCAGTTATCGTTCAGTTTCCAACTGGAAAATGCTGTTTTAATTTTAAACTTGAATCCAAGAAACAATAGAGAGAACTTATCATGAATCTAAGTACTAATAATCGTGTAATACCCTATTTAAAAACAGCGGGGGTGCTATTAATCGTTATGGCATCGGCAGGATTAACAGCCGCCCAAGCAGCCCCTAAACAAAGAACGGTATGGATTGATCGTGAAAACTATTTGGCTGATCCTAGCGCGACAGCTGATTGCGAAGATCAAGCAAACACAGGCGAGGAAGCTCCAGCGGGCAATGATGCCTTGAGCATCCTCAAAAATGTAGCCACCAAAGCCTTGATTCCACCGAATCAAATCGATAGCTGTATGCAGCAAAAAGGCTATACAAAAAAAGTAGTGACGGGTAGCAAGTTGCCACCAACCAGACCTTATGGCTACCAGCAGCAACAGCCACAAGGATACCCACAACAAAGCTATCCACAACAGCAACAAGGATACCCACAACAAGGCTATCCACAACAGCAACAA
>JBAXNR010000061.1:0-26969 GCA_037133675.1 Methylococcales bacterium | reverse complement strand
CTGGTTAGATTGGTCAACTGCTCTATCCACTCTGGCAGGTGCGTGAGTTGGTTACTGCCAACATACAGACTGGTTAGATTGGTCAACTGCTCTATCCACTCTGGCAGGTGCGTGAGTTGGTTACCGCCAACATCCAGACTGGTTAGATTGGTCAACCGTCCTATCGACTCTGGCAGGTGCGTGAGTTGGTTACCGCCAACATCCAGACTGGTTAGATTGGTCAACCGTCCTATCGACTCTGGCAGGTGCGTGAGTTGGTTATCGTAAATATCAAGACTGGTAAGATTGGTCAACTGTCCTATCGACTCTGGCAGGTGCGTGAGTTGGTTACTGCCAACATCCAGACTGGTTAAATTGGTCAACTGCCCTATCGACTCTGGTAACTGGGTGAGTTGATTATAGCTAACATTAATACTGGTTAGATTGGTCAACAGCCCTATTGATTCTGGCAAATGTGTGATGTTTTGCCAAACAATATTAATATCCGTTATTTCTATTAGTTCTGTTACAGTCCCCCAAAAATGTATATTGTTTTTGCACCACCGCAAAAGTTTTTCCAATTCCTGTTTTTCTTTTTCACTGAATTGTCTGGCAGTTTCCTGATTTTTTATTGTCTCAACTGATGTGCGATAGGTTTCATACCCATCAAACTCCGCCAATACTTCACGATGGCTAAGATTTAAAACAGAATGTGTCATTATTCATCTCCTTTTGTTAATGGCTCAAAACCCGTAGGGGCTTGTATTGCTCCCGTTTGAATGAGTGCATTTAATAAGGCGGTATCCTCATCGTTTGAATACGCGCTACGTTCTTTAAGCGTATTGTGGGAGGGTAGATTATCAGGCTGCTTATCACTGGTGACAATGATAGGAGTCAGGGCTTGCTGGGCATGGCGTTTTCTGCACTCTTGAATAATGGTTTTTATATCCTGTGGCGGCAGTGCGCGGCATAAGATATTGGCTGATTTATTACCCGAATCGGCATTATAAATCAGCATATAGTTAGCTAAACCGACCGCAGCGGTATTGCTGTAATCAAAAATTAGTTCAGAATCGCGCTCTGAGGTGAGTTTAAACGATGCTCTCAAGGTGATTTGCGACATTAATTCTTTGTCTATTTCTGTACCTGTTAGAGTTTGGGTTGCCAGAATAATATGTACACCAAACGCCCGTCCTCTTCTCACTACGTCTTTTAATAACTGGCTAAAGCGTTCTTTTTGGCTGTAACTGCCCGCGAATAAACGATGCACTTCATCGATGATTAATAGCAGACGCGGCAAAGGGTGTGCGCTGTTGGCATTGTAAGCGGTCATGTCTTTAACACCGTGGGCTTTGAAAGTTTGACCACGCGCTTCAATGGTGCTATTAAATTCTTCTAATAAAGTAATCGAGGCATTCAAATCTTTATTATCCAAGAATATTTTTTCGCAATGCGGGTGCTGGTCAAAATCTTTAAATTCCACACCTTCTTTATAATCCATCAGATATAAACGTATTTGTGCGGGTGTGTATTTTTCGGCAATGGCTAAAATCAGGTTGTTTAATAAAGTGGATTTTCCAGACCCCGCAACACCTGTGATAAAAGCATGATAGTTTTTTGATTTATCGCCTAGGCTAAAAAACAAGTCTTTGCGTCCATCAGCGGTTTTACCGATAGGCAGTTGTAAAAAGTCTTGTTCATCATCGTGTTCGGTTTGACGTAGCTGGTTTTGTAGGGTTTCGATGATGGCATCTTTGTTATCGTTGACATAATCAAAGTGATAATTGCTCAAGGCAGTGCTAAATTCAAATAACTCGTTAGTTAGCAACAGTTTTTTATTGCGTATTTCAAGCGGTGGAAAGCGTTTTAACAGGTATTGGGTGGGTTTGTTTTCGTTTTTTAATATGTCTATATCGGCAAAAGCAATGCAATAAAATCCTGCATCAAACGCTTCGGTAAAAAATGCTTTAATGCGTTTGTAAGACGCTAAATCATCGGGATAATGTTCAAGGTGTATCAGCAAGACATGGTATTTTTCGCGTACTGTGTTTTGTTGATTGTATTGTGAAAGCGTGGATGCTTTGTGTGTCAGTAAGTTGTGATGCCTATACTGAGATGTTTTTTCTAGCTCATTAAATTTCGTACTGGCATCGTTGGCATTTAACACGATGCTGTATAAGCTTTCTGTTTGTAAGGCGGAAAGGTGCATAAAACGTTTTTTATGCGTGAAATCGAATACATGAACTGATAGTTCACCCACTGGCACGACTTCAAATAATTTTAATGCGACATTTTCAATGAAATTGTTGGCAATGCTTTCACTGTTTTCATCAAACAGTACACAAAACCCGCCTTTCTGACTAGGCAAAAGAACAGGTAAAGTATCATCATCTGGGCTGATGAAATCACCGATATAAATTCCCCAAGGGAAAGCGTGTGCGTGGTTTGGCATGGTTGCATCCTAAGCGTTTGGTGATGCTTAGTTTAAACTGTTTTTATGCCGTGTAATGATTAACTCTGACTGATATTAATTTAATGGTAAGTTTTTACAGTCAGGTAAGGTGGGCAAACGGCTCTATCGTTTGCCCATGCGGAGTCGATATAATCGGTGGGCAAGCAAAAAGACGCTTGCCCACTCTACAAAACTTTTTTGGTACGCACAGCGTACCCTACCTATTCTATTACAGGTTTATCCGTTAATTTTCATCATTCACCCACAAACGATTAAATACTTTGCCTGTTCTGGTTCGGTAAGTATCAAAATCTGCTTTGTCCACTGTGAAAATATGGGTGGTCTTCAAACGGGCGGCTAAAAAAACCAAGGCAACATCGGCAAAGTCTGCTCCGTGATTTTTTGATGCGTTGTGATATTTTGCCATGTAGGCTGCCATATCCAATAGTTCGCTAGCTTGGCTGGCGTGGATTTGAACACCAAACTCAATCAGCCCTTTCAACAAGATTTGTCTGCTGTCTTTACTTAACAAATAGCAAGCTTCGGGTTATACATTCCCAAACCGTATGAAAATCATCCAAGCTGTGTGCTTTTAACATTTGCTTGGCGGTTTCGTGTTGCTCGATTTGTTTTGCATTTTATGGCTTGACGATTAATGCCACTAAAAATCTAGTATCAAGCAAGATGTTCATATTTTTCTCGAACAGCTTTTTTAATAGCGCGTTTGGTTTCGCTGGGATGGTCGCTTGCTGTATCCAATTCGCCAGTCCCTAAATAGCGTTCATTGGCATTCATGCGCCGATAGGCAATGATAGCGGCTTGAATGGCTTTTGAGGGTTTCTTTGCAAAGTGCTTTGAGTGCTGCAATTACATCGTCATCAAGTTCTAAATCGTTAATTAAGAGTTGTCATTTTTGTACCTTACAAAAGTCATTGTATTCATTCAATTAGGGTGTGCCGAAGGTAAAAGCGATGTTTTCTATAACGATAAGAATTTTTCTTTCACCTCAGTGGTAAAATCCAAAAATTCACGCGTGAGAGTTATTCCTGGTTGCCATGCAAGTCCGCGTACTTTCAGGTCGTAGGTCATTTTAATTCTTGAGCCTGCGATTTCATTCCCATCTGAATCGCGGTCTCGACCCATAAGCCAGAGTTCATCTGCTACGCTTGAGGCTTCTGATACGTCGTGAGTTACCACGATGATGGTATTTTTTTCGTCCATGTGAGCAATCTCTTGAATTAATTCGGATACTTTGCCCTTCATGACTAAATCGAGTCCGCTAAAGGGTTCGTCCATTAACAGGTAGTGACTGTTACAGAGAATTTGCTGTGCGATAGCGATACGCTGACGCTGTCCACCAGAGAGCTGTTTGGGATACGCATTGGCTTTATCGGTTAGCTTGAATCGTTCGAGCATAGTCATCGCTCGTTCTTTTGCTATGGTCTTCGAGTCGCCTGCTTGTGTTGCGGCGATCATGAGATTGCTCAGTATCGTGCGTTTATCAAACAAAATATAATTTTGTGCGACCACACCGACCATCCCGCGTTCGACAGGAATACCTTGCTCTCCCAAAAGCACTTGCCCCGTCGTTGGTTTTTGTAAGCCTGCCAGTATGCGGAAAAGTTGTGTTTTTCCGATACCTGAACGTCCAAGGAAGCCAATGACTTGACCTTGTTTGACCTGATTTAGCCTATCCACTTCATCAACATCGCGTATGACATCGAGAATTTCTGCATTGACATCACGCAGTATGACTTGACCATTCAAGCTTAGACCGACATTTTCAATACGCAGAAGTGGTTCTGCTTCACGGTAATGAATTGGATTATTCATAATCTCACCTCCCAACGACAGATCGCACGTTGCAATAAATCGATAATAAACTGAATCAAAATTCCCGTTGCGAGTATGCACAATTGAATCGCATAGACAGAAGCCATATCGAAATGTTTGTCGTTGTTCAACAGTAACGTACCAATACCCCCATCTGAACGTACCAGCCCTTCAACCATTGTCAACATCATCCAACCCATCGCTGAATTTTGTCGCAATAAATCAATCGCTTTGTCGAGTGTTCCAAGAATAACAACTTCATACAAAACGTGCCACTCACCCATTTTAAGGGTTCTCGCGTGATCGAATTCTTCTTCGGGAATATCATGCACAACCGACACCATACCGACCGTATAAAATACCGTGATACCAAAAACAAGCATGGAGAGTTTTAATACATACCCACCACCCAGAGTGACTTGGAAAAGATAGGTTAATCCCGTCATCCCTAAGAATCGCAACAATCCCACGCCAGTCGCAATCGGATAACCCACCGCAAATCGTGAAAAATAAGCAAAAAATAAGGAAAAGAAGGTTGCAATACCTAAGGCTTCAAGAAAAAGCATAAAACTCACCATAAGATGGTAAATCAAATCCTGTTTCAAAAGCTTAGGAAAAGCATCGATAACTTCTAGTGGTTTCGGAAGAAGTTCGGATGATTGATTCTGCCAAAGTAGAATACCAATGACAAATTCAATGGCGATAATCGCCCACATTATTTGGTCACTCGATTTTATATTCGGCAGATAGAGCCATTCTGGAATAGTTTTTTTCATTTTTTGTTTCCAATGAGAAAAAAGAAACCCGCCTACGAAAAACGAAGGAGGGTTTGTTGTCAGTTAAAACCTTAAGAAATGCTTGTTGCATCAGGGATTTTATTTCACCCAAACTTCAACCCGTCTGTTCTTTTCTCTGTTTTCCTCGCTGTCATTGGGAGCGATAGGCGCGTCATCACAAAGACCAATCACTTGGTCGAAGGTTAAGCCTTCCAAGGCGAGTTCTTTTTGCACTATGTCGGCTCTATTTTGTGAAAGTTTGCAGTTTGCCGCATGAGAACCGCTGCTATCAGCAAAACCTATCAGCATCACTTTTTTATTTTGATACTGTGGTTGCGACAATACACCGACGATACGTCCGATGTCACGATTAGCGCGGGTATCTAAATTATTGCCCCCTGTGCGAAACCGAAAGCGCGTGGCTATTTCGGTGGCATTTTTCGTCAAGCTCTGCCATTGGGCAGATTGGTTACGCACATCATTCGCATCGGCGGCGATAGGAGTCACATCGAGATTGACTAGACCTGTCGAGGCAACCACTGACTCAGCCGCAGAACCTACGGCAAAGTCGATAAATTTAGCCACAGTTGGATTAGTCGATTTTTCAGGGATGTAGAGATAAAGCCGACGCGACAATAAATAATCTTCGGTTTTGATAGTCAGTAGCGTGGGTTTACGCGCTTCCACACCTGTATCAGACAGCGCGAGGGCTTTATTCGAGCCTATGTAGTTCAGACCAATAAAGCCAATACCTGCTGGATTGGCAGCAACCACCGCAGAGAGTTTTTCACTGTCTTCAACGCGTTCGGCATTGCTAGCAAGCGTTTTACCATGTGATTTAAGAACGGCTTCTTTAAAAAAATCATAAGTACCTGATTTGTCATCACGCGCATAAATAGCGATAGTGCTAGCCTGACCACCCAGTTTTGACCAGTCAGTAATCTTACCGCTGAAAATGTCGGCAATTTGCGTCATGGACAGCGTTTTAATGGGATTGGCTGAATTGACAATCACCGCAATACCATCCAAGGCAATAACGTGTTCACTGGCGTTGGAACTAAGGTCGCCTAATGTAGGTGCGAGGCTTTGTTGTTCCTCTGGATTAATTTTGCGTGACGACATACCAATATCGCAAAGTTTGTCTTTGAGGCAGCTAAAAGTCGTATTTGAGCCATGTGCTTGAATTTCGATTTGTTCGCTATGACCGTCACGCTCACCGATAATGACGCTCTCCTCTTCCTTAGCACCGTTTTCTTTATGAACGTTAGTGTAGCCTTGTTGTTGCAGAAAGGCGGTGGCTAAAGCTGGGAGTAACTTGCCACCGATGGTGTTAGAGCCATGAAAGCGCAGTAGCGTTTCGGTCGCTGTTGGTTTCGCGGCGGGTGGTAGCGATGAGGCGACAGGTACAGGTGCGACAATAGCAACAGGGGCTGGAATTGGCGCGGCATCTTTGCCTTTAAAGAAAAACCAAGCGGCGGCACTGATAATCAGCAGAAGCAACACAATACCGCCCAGAATGATGGCGTTGTTATTAGTGGACTTTCCCTGTGCTAGCATCAGATTTGCTCCGCATTCTGGACAGTCATCGGGCGCACCCGTGACAATAGAAATTAATTCACCTTGGTCAGCCTTGGTGCAGTTACCCATATTTGGACATTTGTATAAAGTAGCCATGATTTCTTTTAGTGTTTATGCGTTAGTTGACTTTAAGGTTTGAATAGCGGTGCGAGCGGCGGTTTCAAAGCGTTTGTAAATGGGGTCTTCATAGTCATTACGGCGGTCGGCGAGAATTTGTTTGAGTTCATCGCGGATTTTTTGTTGCAGTTCAGTCCGTTGCTCGATGTGTTGCCACGCGGCTTGCTGAAGTGTGCTGGTAGCGGCTTCCTCTAAGCGTTGAATGGCATCAATGGCGATATTTTCTGAGAGTTCAATCAATGTTTTACCGAGTTTGGTGCGAACGGGCAGACCATCGGCATCTTCGCTGATTAAATAAAGCTCGGAAATGCCCGTAGTGGGGCTGGTAACCACGGTGATTAACCCCAATGTCTTGGCAAGTAGCAATGCAGGCAAGGCTTTTTCACGCAGGACGCGCTCATCGGCGAGTAGTAAATCAGGTAATTGACTACCATCGCCTTCACCGTGGAGTTCTAACTTGATGCGCTCAGGTTTATCACTCAGGCTAATGCGGCGGTCATAGGTTTCCTTGAGAAATTTCGTGGTCTTGGCATAGCGCAACGGGAATAGATTAGTCACACCCAACAAAACAATTTCGTTGGGTTTGGTGTCGCTCTCAATAATTTCCACGGGAATACCGCCACTCAGTTGTTCACGAAACAGGGTTTTTAACTGTTCGCTAAACGCGGCATGATCGCCTGCTTTTGGCAGAATAATGAGAAATTGGGATACTTTAGTTTTGCCCACCCCGACAACAACGGCTTGCGGGTCAAACTCAAGATAATTGCCCGCGTAAGCCACTAAGTCATGAATAAATTTTCGCAAATCGTCAGTCTTACCCGAATATTCCCGTTCAAGCTGCCCGATGATATTGACACCGAGTAGCGGCTTGCGGTCACGGTTGGTCGCCACTAAGGTATCGTGTGCAGTGATTGAACTCAATGCGCATTTTTGTTCCAGCACATCAAAAAACCGTTGCCGACTAATGCGATTTTGAAAGGCGGAAAAGGTGGTATCGGCAGTCAGTTGTTCAATGAGAGCGAGACGAACTGCCTGAGATTGTCGGCTCTGTTCCGCTTTGTCCTTTTCCAGATCACGGGCGAATAAGCGTACATTTTCGGCATTGTAAAAACGAACTAGCGACTGGCGCAAGTCAGGGGTATCGCCATCATTACAGCGTTCATCAATACCCTCTTTAAATTCTTTGATAGATTCGTCCACCAATTTACAGCATTGACCAATGTCAGTAGAGAGTTGGTTAAATTCACTGACACTGTCTTGTAATAGCCGTTTGGCGAATACCCACGATTCTGCTTGAGTGCGAGCTGTGTAGAGTTCGCGTAATGCTTCAGCGTGCATATCGAGCAGGTTACGGCGTTTACCAAATACATTGGATAAAAATCCCACGCTAGCCCACTCGGCACGAATAGCAGCCACTTTTTGCTCAGCATTGTCAATGTTAGTGTTGGCGCGGGCTAATTTGCTGTCCGCCGCAAGCAAGCGTTCTTCAAGCGTAGCAATCAGTGCGGTGACACAACGACCAATGTCGTGCATGGATTTACTGCCGTTTTTCCAATCATCGAATAATTCACGTTCGACACGGCTACGCAATTCACGCACATGATCTTTGCGAGCTTCGAGCTTGGTTTCATAAAACTTACGAACACCAATTTTTCGATAGTTTTCCTCGAACCGCTGTGCCATGAGTTTTTCAAGTTCGTTCAGCCATACTTTATCGTCTTGCCCCTGCACTAAGCCGACGAATTGCGGGACAATATCCAGCCATTCGTTGATAATCGGTTTCCAGTTTTTATTGTTTATCTCTTCAAGCAAAATGCCACGCGACAACGTGAAATGTTCATCGGTCAGAAACCAACGTTCTAGCGTTTGCTTATCACGAACGAATTCACCGAAGTCTTGATTGCGCGGTTCATCACGAAAACCAAAGGTATCATCCCAGTTATTAAAGCGCAGTTGTGAAGCCGCTTGTCTGGCGAATTTATAAGTAAGGTATTCGCGGATTTCTATTTCAGGCACAGCCAAGCGTTTGATACCGAAAGTCAAAAAGCGTTTACTGCGTAGTGGCACGTTTGATCCAGAACGGGTCTCTGGCGTACCGTCGCCATTTTCAGCGTTTTCCATTTTTTCCAGCAACTTCAAGGCATCGGCATTACGCACAGCGACCAATTTTTGAAACAAGAAATCGGCAACGATATTAGGCAAGGTTTTATCGACATCGACTTGCAGACCGTTTTCATTACGGTTGGAGAAAATATAACAGCCGTTGAACGGATCGCTAAGGGCTAATCGTTCGCCACGTTCAGCAATATCGTGGGGTTGATACGCACCCACGCTAAGCGCGTTTAGTTCGGCAAGCGCGGCGTAACCATTAGCGTGATAGTTACCCGTGTCCCAATTCGGATTGGGAATTTCCTCAGGTAGCAAGGTGTAGACTATGATGCGATACATCTTAGAATCGCGGTACAGGGCGCGAATTTGTGCAATGGTATCGACAAGGCTACCGCTACCCGTGCCACCCGCTAAGCCACAGCAAATATGAAAAGTCACACTGGCATCGCCGCCTGTGGTGAGTTCTCCTGCCAATTGTTTTAGCTGATCTTTAAATGAACGGGATTTACAAGCGAATAAAAAACGCCCCAGTCGCCGTTTTTGCCCGCCTAAGGTTTCGCCGACAATACTATTAAGAATGTCCTTCCATTGATCTCGACTACCAATCCACGGCTGAATATTGGGATGACCACCTAAATTGTCTAAAATCTGATTCAAATTACCGCCCGTAATGAGCAGTTGACTACGCGGTGCTAATTGAACACTTTCGCCCAAAATCCGCCAACTACCATCATCAATCGCCATCATTTCTTTGCTGGAATCAATATAAAGATAACCAAGGTTGACGATGTCAGGTCCATTACCGCGAAATTCCTGAAACATATTTTTGCGTAATGCCCGCAGGATTTTACCCCCCGTTCCGCCGATTCCAATTAGCAAGTGATTCTTCATGCTTTCATTCCCGTAGTGAGTGCTTTTTAAATGCGTGCTAGTCCTTGAATAGCGACTTTCTACTTCAATTTTAAGGTATTGAAGGTCATTCTGTACATGACAAAGATTGGTAGTGGGTTAAACCCACTACCGAAAAACGAAGGAGGGTTGTTGTCAGTTAAAATCTCAAGAAAAGCTAACGTATCAACTTAATCTCTACTCTACGATTTCTCGCACGACCCGCTTCGGTATCGTTTGTATCCAAAGGTTGAGTATCACCATGTGCCACAACAGAAATACGATTGTCGGGATAGTGAGCGGGTGCTTGTTGCATCAGCCATTTTTTCACCTCAAGCGCACGTTGTTCTGACAACTTCATGTTTAACGCCGCTTTCCCTTTGCTATCGGTATGACCGTGGACTTCAATCTTCAATCCACCTGCCATTTGAGTAGTCGCCAAAAGTTGATTCAATACCACCAGTGCATCAGGCGTAAAAGAAGATTTTCCTGTTTGGAAAGATATTCCCCACGGTCTATCCGCTACGACTTCTTTAGATTCAGACGAGGGTGTAAATGCAGGTACAACGGGAGCCGAAGTAACCGTCGATTTATTGGCAATTGCTTTTACGAAAGAGGTGTTGATAACGGTATTTGCGGCTGGATAGGAGGGGAGCAAATCGGGATAAAGGGCTTTCGCGACTTCACCGCGTGCTTCATATATTTGCTGCATTAAGTTGTTTGATCCTTCGGTAAGACCGAAAAGAAACATACCGTCAGCCAGTCCATTAGCAAATGAGCCGCCGATTTTTACACCAGAAAGGACTGTGCCTTTATAATTACTCGCCCAATACTGAGCATCTTTTTCTTTATAGACTAACGCACTCACACCTGCTGCCATGTTAAGGGCTTGATCACTTTCTTGCACGGCTTCACCGCCCGCATAAATCGCGGTAAGCATCGCTTCTACCGTTGGACGATTTTCAGTATTCCATTTTTTGATACCGATAATGGTCGCTGGCATTTGCCAGAAATAATCAAGCGTTGATGCCAGAGTAACCAGTCCGCCACGATTTCTCACCACATCTTCATCGCCAGGAGTCCAAGTAGCCACACCATTCACACACACTTTTTTAGTGTCACCTGTGAGTTTACCGTCAATCATGATTTTTCTACTTTCACAATAGCCAGCAATATATTTTTGTCCTGCATCGACAAACGTCGAAGTGGACAAAAAGTTCATCGCATTGGGATCAAACACCGATTCATCAACGTTGACGGGGATATTATTATCCGCCGCCAGTGACAGGCATAAATCCTGATCGCCATCGAGTTTTACTTCAGCGATAAGCGAACCTTTCAATTTTTCAGGATCAACTTTACCGCCGACAATCATATCCGATGTTCCCATACACTTGTCTTCGCCGCGTGAATAGCCAATACCCGCGATAATTTCAGCGGTGTAATCAGCACCCAAACGCTCAAGTTGACTATTAAGACCTGCCAAAAAGTTTGGCGCACCGTTGCCCATAATCACAACGAACTGCACACCCTCTTTTGAATTTTTATCACCCGATTTATAGCTTTGTGCAAAAGAAACTAAATCTTTTTGCATTTGACCATAATCATCTTGACGAGAAATGACCAGATTAATGCCTGTATGCGACATCAAACTTCCCGCTTGTGTAGATACACCACCATTGGCGTTCATTAATCCCATAGTCGCATTCCAAGGAATAGTCGCAAGGCGAATTTCGCGTGCGACCCCAAGAGTAGACGATTTCGGAATGATTGCAGAGGCTCTTGGAATCGCCGAAGCAACGGGCGGTGTAATTACTGTAGGATTTACCGATTGAGAACCAGAGGGAAGTATATTTTTCTGTGGCACTACAGCTTCTTGATGAGCTGGTGCGAAATTGTTTATGTAATAGTGCGCCCCATAGACGATTGCACCAACACATCCAAAAATAAGAATCGCTTTTGGGATAGGTTTAAGAGCCATTTTGACCTCCAAAGATTAGTTGTTTACTTTATTTAGTAATTCAAGATAATTCGGCGTAGTGCCATCATTTAATCCTTGAACCGTGAGGTCAGGGCCAAGTAACATAAAGTCACTTTTGTCGCTGAGTAAAAGTGAATCGCCTTGTTTCGTCCAACGTTCTAACTCTTCAAGAGCTTGTTGGTCATACATATCGTTCTGTAAATCAAATCCTGCGATGAAATTTTGAGACGTTTTCAAAAATCCTTCAACTTCTCCCATTTTTTGACCGACATCTTGTTCCAGATATTGAATCGTCAGATCAAAGTCTTCCTGCGCATCAGAACCACCGCTAATAATCTTTTTTGCGGCTTGGATTGCTGAATACCCCGTTGAAAGGGCGCGGTATTCTGTTTCCCTTACAGTGATTTCATTATCAGTATCTTCGATAAGCATATTACAAGCTTCTTGATATTTTCCCAAAGCCGCGCCGAGAACTTCCATAACACGATACACTTTTGCAAGTTTTTCGTTTGATTCAGAAAGTCGCATAAACTGACGGCGGTTGACTTTACCCACAGACGTTTCGGGTGATTTTTTAGCAATAGCAGCCGCTTTGGCGCGTTCACTGGTATTGCCGTCGATAACCCTTTTTAAGGCAATCTTTTGACCGTGTAAATTGTTGACCTGCGTTTCAAGAATCGCCGCCTGTTTTGCTATTCTATCGCGGCAATAGCGCAAAAATTCAAACGGATCATCTTTAATAATCGCATAGGTGATTAATCGGCTTATTTTTTTGAACACATAGCCAATAACGAATGAAGTACGCGGAGAAGTACCGATATAGACTATCAAGGCAACAATAGCTGCTAAAACAGATGCTGTGATAATATTAGACAAAAGCATAATGACAAGCGGAAGAAATGTGAATAAGACAAATCCACCAAAAGTCAGTGCTAACGCTATAATTATCATCCCTGTAGTGCCTTCATTTTTCTCCCAGAAAGATTTTGGTTTCAGCAATCTCTCGTTGGTAAGCATCATGGGTGATTTATTCATTTAAGCCTCCTTAGGCATTTGTGATGTGATTAAAGCTTCGTCCGCTTGCATACTTTGTTCCAGCTCTTGATACGCTACTTCAAAAACCGCACGCGCGTGTTCGTGTTTTGCCCGCTCCGCAGAAATTTTATCCTGCAAAGCTGTATTTTCTTGTGTTAACGCGGCAATCTCATTTTGCAATCGTTCTATGTCCTTCTGTTTGGTCTGAATCAATTGCTCATTGGTTTGAACGTTTTTTTCAAACGCCTCAATAGAGCTTCCCGCCTTTGGACTAAGACTCGATTCAAAAACAGAGCGTTCTTGTATCAGCTTAGTTTTATGTGCGTTTATCGCTTGTGCGACCGCTGCAATGCCGTGTTTTTTAGAGACCACCGCCATTGCGGCTTTACGTCGATTTTCATCGGGTACAACCGTACCTTCTAGTGCGTCAAACGTATCCCGATAATCAAAATAGGCAGACTTATCAGCAAAAACCTGAGCAGAAAGGATTTTAACTGCATTAGCACGATCTTCTTTGCTCACTGTTTGCGTACCCACTACTGCGGGTGCAAAGGTAGCTTGGGCAATAGAGACAGGAGTGGGTTTTTCCGAGACCGCTTTCGGTTTTTTGGGATCGTCATCCGTAAACAAAGCCTCACTTACTTCGGCTTTGAGTCGCCCTAAAAATGATGTGTTTTCCTGATGAGTCCCTGATTCTTGATCATTTGCCATAATATTCTCACTAGAGTGTTGTTGGGAAAAGTTGTTTGAAACCTACTTTTTTGTAACTTCTCAATACCTACAAGCAGGCTCTAAGGCAAATTATAGAGCTAAGGCACAACAAAATGATACCGTTCACCACGAACGACATCATTTTCTATAGTAGCCGTTTTATATCTGGGTAGTTATTCAGTAACTGTTGACGAAAACTTTCAATCGCTGTTTCATCGTGGCGTTGTATTCTTGGAATGGGGACGACAATATCACTAATGACCCTCATTGGTGTCGAGGCTAGAAAAATCAGTCTATCCGCGAGGGTAATGGCTTCGCGCAAATCATGAGTCACAAATAACACCGTGTGGGGACGTTGTTGCCACAGTTGTAATAATAAACTTCTCACATCTCGTGCGGTCGGTGGGTCTAGCGATACAAATGGCTCATCCATCAGCAATAAATCTGGATTAACTGCAAAAGCACGAATGATAGCGACACGGCGATTCATACCCACAGACAAGCGTTCGGGGTATTCGTGTTGTGATTGAGTGAGCTGCATAAAATCTAATAACGCATCAATCACAGCGGTGGATTGATTGGGTGCTAACACCAGCTCAATATTTTCTCGCACTGTGCGCCACGGCAATAAACGCGGATTTTGAAAAATGTAGCCAATTTTAGGCGTGGTGTGTTGCTCACCTACTTGAATATCACCCTCATAGTGCGTGTCCAAACCCGATAGACAATTTAATAAAGTCGTTTTGCCACATCCCGATGAACCCACCAAGCACACAAATTCATTGGCTTTTAGCGACAACTGAAAATTCTTAATGGTCGGCTGTGTCGCACCTGCGTAAGTTTTATTATCGATGGTAATTTGCACATCGGTCATCGTCGCCACCGTAAGGCTTTTTTATCCAAGGGCTTTAAAATAAAACATTCTATCAATTGAATCACCGCAACAAAGGCAATGGTGTAAGCCAAAATACTCGCCACATCAAACATCTGAAAAAATAAATGCAGTTGATAGCCCATGCCGTTACTACGCCCTAATAACTCCACCACTAAAATTATTTTCCAAATCAATGCCAGCCCTGAGCGAGTTGCACCCATGAGAAACGGTTGTAATTGTGGCAAAATAACGTGGCGTATCGTTTTGGTTTTGCTGAAATGATAACACCGCGCCATGTCCATTAAATCGGTATCTAAAGAGCGAGTGCCTTCACGGATGGTGACAATAACATTGGGTAGTTTATTAATCACTACCGCCAGAATCGCCGCAGGTTCAACCAAACCAAACCAAACGTAACATAAAATAATGGTCACCAACGCAGGAACGTTGAGAAAAATCACCAGCCAATTATCAAAAAACGCATTCAATGCTTTGTTACGTCCTAGAGCTATACCGATAGCACAGCCTAACAGCATGGAAATGGAAAAACTGACCACCAAACGCAACAACGTCATGCCCAAGTGAAACGGCAACTGCCCTGAAACAATCGCTTGCCAGAAGACTACCGCTACCACTTGTGGTGTTGGTAAAGTATTGCTATGAAGATAACTTGCCACGCCTTGCCATAAGGCTAAAAAAATCAGTAATGATAAGCTGGGCAGGTATTTATTGAATTGCATTATTAGCCTTGGTTTTGTGTCTTTGTTTATACCACCGTTTGACTGCTTATTAACGACAGGATTTTTGTAACATCATGATTTTAAATCTATTTATATCAGAAGACAGCGAATTATATCGTAACACATTGATTTTTAATAACTAACATAATTATGGGTAATGGACAGCAAGTAGCCTAGATGGAGCGTAGCGGAATCTGGGATAGTTCGGCATTTTGTGTATGTCATCCAGCATTCCGCGTTGCTCCATGCAGGCTACACATTGCAAATTTATTTACCCGACCAAAATGTACCCGCTTGCAGCGTTTCAGATTTACTCTGTGCGTGATCGTTACTTAAGGTTCTTAGCAGTGTGTAAATATGTGCGGCGGCTTGTTGTTCTTTTTCGCCCCATTGTTCAATACTACCTTCACAATAACGCTGGCGTAATAATTTTTGAGTGGCTGCATCATCGACTTTGGTTAATGGAATAACTTTTTGCCAAGCAGCATCATCGGTGCATAGTAGTTTTTTAGCATCTGCGCTGGCTTTGAAAAAATTATTCACCGCTGATAAATGACTCGAAGCCCAGCTTTGTTTGAACACATAACCTAAGCTAGGCACGTTTTCGGCTATCTCTAAACCTTTTAATATGCCTTTGCCATCGATAATTTGGCGATAACCTGTCGCTTCTAATTTAGCGGCAAAGTTCCAATAGGTGAGAGCGGCATCCACACGATTTTGTTTGAGTTGTTCGCTAATCAACGGCGGTGCGCCAAAGGTTTTTTCTACCGTTTTATTCAAATCCACCGACTCTTTTTGTGCTAAGGCTTGTAGCAATAACCAGTTTTTATCCAGTTCTCCACCTGCAATACCTAGGTGTTTACCGTTGAGGTCTTTAACCGAATGAATTGGACTATTTTCAGGTACAACTAACGCGCCAGCGGTGCTGGAATAGGGATAAAAAGTAAAATCTTCGCCTTGCGTGCGAAGGTTAGAAACCCATATCCAATCAGAAACAATCATATCCACTGCATTAGATTGTAGTGCGATTTTACCCGCTTCAGCAGTCGCAACGGGATGGAGTTCAACTTGAAAATCAGCAGTAGGATCAACCGCTAAGGCGGACAATTCCCATTCGACCGTACCGCCTGCTTGTACGCCGATACGAAGGGTGGTTTTTTCACTAGCAAAACAGTTGCTAGCCATAATAAGGCAAAACATGATAAAAAAATGATACATTTTCATGGTCTTAATAAAGTAATGAGAGGGTTAAAGGTGGAGAATTCATTATAACTGATGGGGTAAAAATATATCGGTACAGACGTTTATAAGGGCAGTGCCGAAAACGCATCCAGCGCGTCAACCGCCGCCGCTGTGCGTCGTATTAATTCTAAGTTATGCTCTAATTCCATCATACCTCCGACTGCCAAGGTAATAATCATCGCCTCGAACGCATAAGTCAAATGAGCGCGATAACGGAGCATCAAGTTAGTATTATCAATCCCCTTAATGCCACGAACTGTCAGTATTTGACCGTACTTAGCCAATAGTTCTAGCTCATGTTGCTGTCGAGTTTCAGGCTTAAGCGTTGTTGATAAAAAGTAAGCCACATCACTGACACCTTCACCCATGCGCACTAATTGCCAGTCTAAAAATCCTGCGTGTGACTTATCGCTATTCCAAAATAAATTACCCGAATGACAGTCATGGTGAATCAATGTTTGTGGAGCTTTTGAAAGAAAACGCATGATTTTTCGGCGATTATGGGCGTAGCGCAAGGCGGGCTTATGCAATGCTGAGGGTATCGCTGTCCCCGCCAACTTAAGTCCGCGTTTCATTAGCGGGACAGCTAGAGCTGAACCCAGTGAATCTTCCAGTTTTCGTACTGAACCTGCTAACCACTTATAATGTGGATGATGTACCGATTGCCAAAAATGCCCATGAAAATGAGCAAGTTGTTCAATGACTAAGGTAGACTGCTCGAAAGTTAAAGATTCCTGTGAACTACTGGGAAATCCCGCAAACTCTGTAATATCTGCAAGTACCAAGGTTGAACCACGACCTAATTGACTTTCTGCTGCCAAACACACAGGCATAGTCACAGGGACTGATCCTGCCAATTCGTTATAAAAACGTACTTCGGTATGTAGCAATCTTGGCAGCGCGGTAATCATTCGCGCCCGCCATGCCAATGACGGCAATTTAACAAACCAGCTTCTGGGTAATTTCGCACCATTATGATCAACTATAATCTTAATCCGTGTTGTCGTTCCAACATCAATAGCCACTATATCAACATGAGATACTACTATATTGCTATCGTGCTGGTTTGCCACGCGTTGCGCCCACGCTATGGTCAAATCACTGGGTTTACGGACTAGGATTGTTTGTTTCATGTTGAGAGCTATACCTTTATTGTGGGTAATTGGCTGATAGAATGCCGTTTGTAATACTTTGCTTCATTTTATCATAGCGTGATAGCGCAGTATGAGCAGGCTAAATAGTGTTTAGCCTCGTATTTATCCAATATTTGAATTTTGAAAAAATGGACAATGGCAAAAATAAATTCATAGAACACTCGAATAGCTATGCTACACAAGACTTTTAGCGAATTATTGTTGCCGTGGAGTGATAGTATTGATACAGTAAAAACAAGCTCAAAGGTAGAAGATTTGCCCATCGCCGATTTCGTAAATTCCTACAAAATAACGCGTTCAGTGCGGATTTTGTGAAAATTACCCCACAGCATTATTATTGCTACCGTGTTGCTGACTGATTTGAAATTGGTGACGTTGGACGGCAACATAAAAACAGCTTATATTGCTTGCCGAGAACGAATGACAGCTAAAAATTACAAGCACTACTTATCACTCATTAGATGACAAGGCTATATGGTTATATAATGGGATAATGAGCGACCACAACAGATAACAAGCTAACTGATACGAGGAATCCCGCAATGAGCATGAGTAAAGAAAAAGATTTTGGCACACCCGCCAGTACTGCCACACAGACTGTCAACTTAGAAATTGACGGCTTTAAAGTTACCGCCCCCGTTGGCACGTCTGTTATGCGAGCGGCTGCAAGTATAGGTATTGAAATTCCTAAGCTATGCGCAACTGACAGCATTGAACCTTTTGGTTCTTGCCGTTTATGTGTTGTGCAAATTGAAGGCGGCCGAGGGATGCCTGCCTCTTGTACCACGCCTGTTGCCGAAGGTCTAAAAGTGGTCACGCAAAACCAAAAACTCGCTGATGTACGTCGTGGTGTGATGGAATTATATATTTCCGATCATCCGCTAGATTGCTTAACCTGTTCAGCGAATGGCGATTGTGAACTGCAAGACATGGCAGGCGCGGTGGGTTTGCGGGAAGTGCGTTATAAACCTGTCGCCACCCATTTGGATGCTAAAAAAGACGAAAGCAACCCATACTTTAGTTTTGATCCTAGCAAATGTATCGTTTGCTCACGCTGTGTTCGTGCTTGCGAAGAAACCCAAGGCACATTTGCATTGACTATCGACGGTCGTGGCTTTGATTCCAAGGTATCGCCCAGTCAAAATCAAGACTTTTTGAGTTCCGAGTGCGTCTCCTGTGGCGCGTGTGTCCAAGCCTGTCCGACGGCTACTTTAATGGAAAAATCCGTTATCGACCACGGTCAACCAGAACACGCGATTATTACCACTTGTGCGTATTGCGGTGTCGGCTGTTCATTCCGCGCAGAAATGAAAGGTGACCAAGTCATCCGCATGGTGCCAAATAAAGACGGTAAAGCCAATCACGGACATTCCTGTGTGAAAGGGCGTTTTGCCTTTGGTTATGCGACTCACAAAGATCGTATTACCAAACCCATGATAAGAGCCAGCATTAAAGATGCGTGGCAAGAAGTGAGCTGGGAAGAAGCGATTAATCACGCCGCGTCTGAGTTAAGACGTATCCAAGCCAAATACGGCAAAGATTCTATCGGCGGCATAACCTCCTCACGTTGCACTAACGAAGAAACCTATCTGGTGCAAAAACTCATCCGTGCAGGTTTTGGCAATAACAATGTTGATACCTGCGCCCGTGTCTGTCATTCACCGACAGGTTATGGTTTAAAGAAAACCTTTGGCGAAGCCTCTGGTACGCAAGATTTTGATTCAGTGATGGATGCTGATGTCATTGTGGTCATCGGTGCCAATCCAACTGATGGTCATCCTGTGTTTGGTTCGATGATGAAAAAACGCCTACGTCAAGGCGCGAATTTAATCGTTGTTGATCCACGCGAAATTGATTTAGTGAAAAAATCGCCACACGTTCATGCTGACTATCATTTGAAATTACGCCCAAGCACTAACGTAGCGTTAATCAATGCCTTAGCGTACACAGTGGTGACAGAAGGTTTAGTTGATGAGGAATTTGTTCAAACGCGTTGCGATGTCGCCTCGTTTGAAAAATGGCGTAAATTTATTGCCCAAGATAAAAACTCACCTGAAAATGCAGAAGCCATTACAGGTGTTCCCGCGTCTGAACTCAGAGCCGCAGCAAGATTGTATGCCACAGCTAAAAATGGCGCGATTTACTACGGCTTGGGCGTAACCGAACACAGCCAAGGCTCAACAATGGTTATCGGTATTGCCAACTTAGCAATGGCAACAGGCAATTTAGGACGTAGCGGCGTGGGCGTGAATCCCTTACGCGGACAAAACAACGTCCAAGGCTCATGCGATATGGGATCATTCCCGCATGAATTCCCTGGTTATCGCAATGTCGCTGATCCTGTTACCCGCGCCCTGTTTGAAGACGCATGGCAAGCCCCACTGAGTGGTGATCCTGGTTTACGCATTCCTAATATGTTTGATGCCGCGCTGGATGGCAGCTTCTTAGGCTTGTATTGCGAAGGCGAAGACATTGCCCAATCTGATCCAGACATCAAACACGTTCATGCCGCTTTGCGTGCGATGGAATGCGTCATCGTTCAAGACATTTTTCTGAACGAAACCGCAAAATTTGCCCACGTCTTCTTACCTGGTTCATCATTCTTGGAAAAAGACGGCACATTTACCAATGCCGAACGCCGTATCTCACCCGTGCGCAAAGTTATGAAACCGCTGGCAACTTATGCCGACTGGGAAGTCACGCAAATGCTGTCCAACGCGTTGGGTTATCCGATGAACTACAGCCATCCATCCGAAATTATGGATGAAATTGCCAGCCTGAAACCCACTTTCAGAGGTGTCAGTTACCAACGCATCGAAGAACTGGGCAGTGTGCAATGGCCCTGCAATGACGAAGCCCCCGAAGGTTCACCTACCTTACACGCCGAACGTTTCCTGCGTGAAGACGGCAAAGGCTTATTCATGTTGAGCGAATATGTCCCAACTACCGAAAAAATCACACCGATGTTCCCGCTGATTTTGACCACAGGACGGATATTGTCGCAATACAATGTCGGCGCACAAACCCGCCGTACTGAAAATAATGCGTGGCACAGTGAAGACCGTTTAGAAATCCATCCACACGATGCCGAAGACCGTGGCGTGGTTGATGGCGATTGGGTCGGTATTAAGAGCCGTGCAGGGGAAACCGTACTGCGTGCGTTAGTAACTGACCGTGTGCAAGTCGGCGTGGTTTACACCACCTTCCACTTCCCAGAATCAGGCGCGAATGTCATCACCACTGACAACTCCGACTGGGCGACTAACTGCCCTGAATACAAAGTTACAGCCGTACAAGTCAGTAAAGTCTACGCACCATCAGAATGGCAACAAAACTATGCGGATTTCAGTGAGCAACAATTAGAATTGCTGGAAGCGGGACAACAAGCGGTTTAGTTTTTGTGGGTTGGGTTGCGGTTTTTTCGCAACCCAACATAAAACTCACACGGTCATAAATTTTGTTGGACTGGCTATCGCTAATGCGCCTTACTTTTTTCAGTAGCAACAGTTATAAAGAAAAATGCACATAAAATGAAAATAGAAATTAAAAATCTGGGCGCATTAAAACAAGCAGAATTTACACTAGGTGATATGACTATTCTGTGTGGTAGCAATAACACAGGTAAAACTTATGCAACTTATGCACTATTTGGTTTTTTATCTTATTGGCATAAACAATCTTCAATTGATATATCTAACCAAGAAATAGACCTTCTTTTTAATGAAGGTGTAATTCATATTAACATTGATGATTATATTAGTCGGGTACCAGAAATTTTGAATAGGGTCTGTGAAAATTACACTAAAAGTCTACCAGATATTTTTGCAACATCAGAAGAAAAGTTTAAAGAAAGTCAATTCAAGGTAACAATTATTTCTGATGATATTCAACCAATAAAAAATTATGAGCAGCACATAAAAGCGGGGAATGCCGATGTTTTAACAATCAGCAAGACCGAGGATGATTTTGTTATTACTTTATTGGTCGAAAAAGGTAAATTAAAAGTGCTGAGAGATGCGATTGAATCGACGATAAATAACGCACTTAACTATATTATTTTTGAAAATTTATTTCCAAAACCTTTTATTGCAAGTGCAGAAAGAACAGGTGCTGCTATTTTTAGAAAAGAATTGAATTTTGCTTACAATCGGTTATTGGAAGAAATGAATCAAGACAAAAATATTGACCCTAGAAAGTTATTATTTAAGGTTTATCAAGATTATGCCTTGCCTGTTAAAGAAAATGTTGATTTTACCCGAAGATTAGAAACAACTGCTAAAAAAAATAGTTTTATAAAAAATGAATGTCCTGAAATATTATCTGATTTTGCAGATATTATTGGTGGTGAATATACGGTGACTTCAAATGATGAATTATATTACATTCCAAAGGGCAAGCGTATTAAATTAACAATGGATGAAAGCTCCAGTGCAGTACGGTCATTGCTGGATATTGGTTTTTATTTAAAACATATTGCCAAAAAAGGCGATTTGTTAATGATTGATGAGCCAGAATTAAATTTACATCCTGAAAATCAACGCCGAGTTGCTCGATTATTGGCTCGTTTAGTTAATTTGGGTATTAAAGTCTTTATTACCACGCACAGTGATTATATTGTTAAAGAATTAAATACGTTAATTATGCTAAATCATGATAAGCCCTATTTAAAAAACATTGCTGAACAAGAAGGATATAAACCAGAAGAATTAATATCAGTCTCGCAAATAAAAGTTTATATTGCTGAAAAAGCATTAGTTAAACTAGATGGCGGAAGCCGAAAAACCCTTTGTCAAACACTAACTCCTATTGATATTGACCCCGAATTAGGAATTGAAGCTCGCAGCTTTGATGCAACAATAGAAACCATGAATCGCATTCAGGAAGCCATTGTTTGGGGTGGTGAGTAATATGTCTGATATTGCTATTCTCAAAGAAATGCTTAAAGACTCTGTTACTGTAACATTAGAACGAAACCCTCATAATTCAGTTAAAAAGCAAGTTACTTTACAAGAATCTGATTATGCAGTCACTATTGCTGGAATGCCTGACGAGGCTGAAGTTATTGTAATTAAAACAGATGCTTTTATTTCGCCAAATGCAGTCTTTCAAAACTCAAAACACGAATGTAAACGCGCTGATTTTGTCATTATTGCAAATACAAATAATCATAAAGTAATTATTTGTATTGAGCTAAAAGCCAGATCAACAACCAGTACAGAAACGGCTGTCATTCAACAACTGCAAGGGGCAAAATGTTTTGTGACTTACTGTCAAGAAATAGGAAAAGTGTTTTGGAAGGATAACAGTTTTCTGGATGACTATAATTACCGCTATGTGAGCATCCGAAATATTGGAATTTCGCTGAAACCTTCCCGTAACAAAAAAGAACTTATCCATGATAAGCCTGAAAAAATGCTTAAAATTAGTTCACCACATCATCTGCAATTTAACTATTTAACTGGAAATTAATTCGTGCGTACTGCGAATCCTAACTCACGCATGACACTGTGTTAAATACTAAAACAAAAAACCAAATGTTAGACAATGAACTAGGCTGGACAAATTATCAACACCGCATGGTGAACCGTTGGCAAGGCGGCGAACACAGTCATGAGCAAGATTGTGTGGCGGAAGAAGTGCCGATTGTATTGGTGTACAACGGGATTTCTCATGTCGTCATGTTAGCAACACCCACCAATTTAGAAGATTTTGCCTTGGGTTTTAGTATGACCGAAGGTATTATCCAAAGTCCCAAAGAATTTCTATCGGCGCGGGTTTATCAACGCGCTAATGGCATAGAAGTCCAAGTCAAAATCCCCGATGAACGCTTTGTCTGTTTAACCGATAAAGGGCGCAATCTGACAGGACGCACGGGCTGTGGTTTATGCGGAGCAAGCACATTAAAACAAGCGATACGCCAACCTGCATCCGTGCATAGTCCTGTCAGCGTCACCGCTGAACAACTTACCGCCGCCTTAGCAGACTTACAACATAGACAATCATTAAACCAACTGACAGGCGCGATACACGCCGCTGCGTGGGTTGAACCTGAACGCGGCATTATTAACCTGCGTGAAGATGTTGGTCGGCATAATGCACTCGATAAGCTACTTGGGTTATTATGTCGCACTGGCAAAGATGTCAACGCAGGTTATATCATTGTCACCAGTCGCGCTAGCTATGAAATGGTACAAAAAACCGCTTTCTTAGGTATCGGTTTATTGGTTGCCATTTCCGCGCCCACAGGTTTGGCGATACGCCTAGCTGAACAAACGGGAGTCACCCTAGTCGGTTTTGCTCGCGGCGAAAACCATGTTATTTACACTCATCCACAACGGATAATACACACATGAAAATTGAACGCTTAATTAAAATGGCTAATGACATTAGCAACTATTTCAACGCCGAACCCGACAGAAAAGACGCGATTGCAGGCGTAAAAAATCACATTGCCCACTCATGGGAACCCAGAATGCGTAAAGCTCTGATTGAATACAATCAAAAAGATGGTTCAGAGTTGACTGAATTGGCAAGGGCGGCGGTGGCTGAGCTTTGAAGTACGGGTGAAGCTTTTCTGCCCACCATTTGCCGATAAGCCAGAAAAGCGTTGCCTTCCCTACTACTGGATTCACAAATGACTGAACTAGAAAACTTCAAATTACTGGGTGTCGCCTTAGCAATTGGCTTGCTAATTGGCTTGGAACGTGGCTGGCGGGCGCGTGACCGTGTTGAGGGTATGCGCGTTGCAGGATTGCGTACTTACGGGTTGATTGGTTTGTTGGGGGGCTTGTCGGGTATTTTGGCTCAACAAGGTAACGCTTTTTTAGTGGGCTTTGTGTTTCTGGGGCTGACTTCGGTTTTGCTGGTTGCTTACAGTAAAAGTCTCGAAAAATTTGAAGATGTCAGTATCACCAGCCTCATTGCCTCACTGATTACCTTTACCTTAGGGGCGTTGACGGTGTTTGGTCATATTACGTTGGCATCTGCCAGTGCGGTGGTTATTACTTCGCTACTTAGTTTTAAGCCCTTGCTGCATGGTTGGGTGAAAAAACTAGAACAACATGAATTGAATGCAACACTGGAATTGTTACTGATTTCGGTGGTTCTGTTGCCGATACTACCGAATCAAGGTTATGGCCCTTGGGAGGTATTTAATCTATATCATATTTGGTGGATGGTGGTGCTGATTGCAGGCATTTCCTATCTGGGCTATTTTGCCATTCGGATTGGCGGTAATCAGCATGGTCCTGTGTTGACGGGTGCATTAGGTGGATTGGTGTCTTCGACAGCCGTTACCCTTAATCTGTCTAAATTGTCATCGTCATATCCAAACATGGAAAATGTGTTAGCAGCGGGTATTTTAACTGCGTGTGCCACACTATTTGCCCGTACACTGCTAATAACGTGGGTGATGAATCCAGTCTTGTGTCAAACACTACTGCCTGCGTTTTTAGTCATGAGCCTTGTTACTTATCTCGTTGCGTTTCTATTATGGAAAAACGCCCGCGACTTTCGTACCAATGAAGAAATAACGCTGAAAAACCCTTTTCAATTGGGCATGGCATTAAAGTTTGCGGCATTTTTAGTTCTCATCCTATTACTGTCCAAGTTACTGAAAGATTATTTTGGTGACATGGGAACTTACTTTTTAGCGGCGATATCGGGTCTGGCAGATGCTGATCCTATTATCATTTCGATGTCACAAATGAGTAAAGAAGGCTTGGAAGTTGGAGTTGCGGCTAAGGCAATTCTTATCGCTGTGTCCGTTAATTCGGCTATCAAAAGCATTTTTTCATGGGTTATAGGCAGTCGCGCCTTAGGGTTCAGAGTCGCTGGTACATTGCTGATAGCTATTGTCGCAGGATTATTGATTACCTATGAAATCAATGGATTTTAAAAATTGGGTCATGCAAAAAAATGAGTGACAGTAATCGGAGGTCAGACAAAGCTTGATTGCCAACATAAATCACTCACTTTTTATGATTACCAAAATACTTTTTAATAAAGTTCGTCGCTACCATCCATATCCCCTGTTTGACCATACAACAACGGACTTCCTTGATTCAGTATCGCGCCAGCAATGACGTGGCACACTAGGATTTTATGATCGCCAGCATCGGTGTAATGGCTCACTTGGCAATCAAAATACGCCAAACTGCTTGATAATACGGGGGCGGTCGATAGTCCTTGTTGCCAATCAAATCCCGCCATTTTGTCCTTCACATCAGAACGACCAAAATGTGCGGCAATATCAGACTGCCCTTGTCCCAACACATTAACCGTACACACACCACCCGCTTGTAATAAGCTGTATGAATAATGCTCAGGATTAATGCTAATCGCCAATAACGGCGGATTAAACGACACTTGCATCACCCACGCGGCGGTAAATGCGTTTTGATGGATACCATCACTGACCGCCACCACATAGACACCATGACTCAGTTGTTTAAATAAATCATTCATCTCAAAATACCAGTTGAATGCGCATGGATAAATCCACGGCTTTGATGTGCTTGGTTAATGCGCCTATGGAAATAAAATCCACTCCTGTTTCTGCGATAGTGCGAATATTGGCTAGACCAATATTACCCGATGCTTCCAATTCAACTTGCCCTGCGGTTAAGGCAACGGCTGTTTTTAAATCGTCGAGACTAAAATTATCTAGCATAATACGGTCGGGTTGTGCGGCAAGGGCTTCTTGCAATTGTGCTAACGATTCAACCTCAACTTCTATCGCCACTGTGCTGAGTTGACGCGCTGTTTGAATGGCTTTAGCGATAGAGCCTGCCGCCATAATGTGATTTTCTTTAATTAATACGCCGTCATACAAACCCATACGATGGTTATAACAACCGCCACACAGCACTGCGTATTTTTGCGCATCGCGTAACGCTGGAATGGTTTTGCGAGTATCTAATACTTTGCAGTGTGTGCCTTTAACGGCTTCGGCATAGTGTCTGGCGATGGTTGCCGTTGCTGATAAAGTTTGTAATAGATTTAACGCGGTACGTTCACCTGTTAATAATCCTCTGGCTGAACCTTGCAGTTTACACAGTACGGTATTTTCAACCACGCTATCGCCTTCTTTAACCTGCCAGTCAATTTGAATATCAGCATCTAACTTTTTAAACACCGCGTCAAACCACGCCTGACCACATAACACCATATCTTCGCGGGTGATGACTTGTGCTTGTGCTTGAGTGGCTTCGGGAATAATGGCGGCGGTTATATCACCCGTGCCTAGGTCTTCTGCTAGGTAGGAGCTGATGTCGATAGGTTTTTGTGGATGGGTCATGATGATAGCCTGCTTATGATGATTGAACCACTATATTGCCCACTGCCCACGATGTCAATTTACTACTTTCATTCAGTTAATAATTGTTATTGTGCCGTGGCTATAGAACATAGCTTGTTGAAAACAAGTTTGGTGTACTGTGTCGAGCACGGCTTTCTCATAAAAAATTAACTTGCTTAAGCGTTAAAGCCTGCTTATGATG
>JBAXNR010000060.1:0-27316 GCA_037133675.1 Methylococcales bacterium | reverse complement strand
AGGTAGAGAGGTAGAGAGGTAGAGAGGTAGAGAGGTAGAGAGGTAGAGAGGTAGACCTGTTATTTACGTTTTAGATGTTTTAATCAGTCCAAACCGCGCTTAGAATAACATTAAATTAAATGGCAGTACACAGACAAACTACCACCAATCACCTGTCTTTACGGTTCGTGTGTAACAAATCAAGAGTGATTTATCACTTAAACTAAACCTTTGATGGGTACTCCGCCACCAAATCTCATTGTTTCCAATGAAATACGCAAGGATATTGCGCTATAACTACGATTGCTTATCCCCCTTACGGATAAAGCACCTCTCGGTAACTTACGATAAGCGATGAGATTATACAATAGCCATTCAAAAAAGCTAAAATATCCTATTCTTTGCCACAAGTTGCTCAAAAACATATTTTTTTAGTTTGAAGGGAAACGAGAACCTAAGCCAGTCAATACCCAGAACAACGCTGCTCGCCTGTACGCCAAGATTGGGTAACTGAACAGGGAACTACTGGATTAAAAAAAGTCTGGGATCAGCCTGTAGCCGAGCGGCAGAAATGGGTTATGCCTTACGAAGCGATTGCTGTTCGTCTGAAAAATCGAACTTAAAGGAAGTTTTATGCCGCTGTAACTAACGAAATAGCTGCGGACTATGTTTTATTGTTGAGTCGTTGTGATTATTAAAAAGTGATATTTAGCGTGTTAAATCAACCACTCGATAACACACACCTGTTTCAAAAATACGCACGCCGCCGCCTTCGGCGATGGTTTGTTGAAGTTTTTCGGCATCGGTAATTTCAACACCCGCCAAATAATCAATACCAAAATCAGCGAGTTGTGGTAGCCACGGTGTGGTAGGTCCCATCAAAACAGTAGTCGCGTGTTGAGACAGTTCCGCAAGACGGGGAAAGGTTTTATTGATTAACGAGGTGGCGGTTAAAAATACCCAATCGGCTTTGGGTAATAAAAATTCACAGGCGGAATCTGGATAATCGGTGGTAGTGGGTTGGCGTTCAATAATCTGTAAATCAATTTGCTCGGCATAGCGTTCGATGTGCGGATAACGACCAATGACCACGACTTTTTTACCAATAAGTTGAGGTAAGAAATTCTCAAAGACCGCCAGATTTCCAGCAGGTAAACTAATGCCAGAGGGTAACGGTTGTGTGTTGATAGCTGTGTTAATTGCTGCCATACCAATTGTGGCTTGATAGGCATCCCATTCATTAATCCACCCGCACAATTCACGCAAGGATTTACCTACTAATGTACCCGACCACGGTAAGGTTCGCGTAGGTAGTTGTGGACTCATGGCTAAACCGCAGTTCTGGGCTTTGCATAACGTCCACACTAAACCGATATTGACCGATTCAACAAGGTTATCACTGGTCGCGTGATCCAGTAATAGCTCATAAACACGTTGTGGGTTGTTCATTAGCTATTTTCAGCTAACATCGGCAATAATCGCGCTTCCGCCTTGATGTTGTCTTCTTTACCCCATACCGTGACCGCTTCGACAAACCAGTCTGGTTTTTTGGGATGCGGTTTAACAACATCGTATTCGGCATAAAAACTACCATCACTATTAAATTGCAAACGACCAATACGTTCAATGCGGCGTTTATCGCGCTTGTTACACCAATAGCCTGCTAGATTGCCATCACCCGTGTAAGGGTCTTGTATTAGTGAAAAACTGGCGAGGTGGTAATAGGGATAATCTATTATTGTCCCCTCTGGAAATCCCAGCTTATCAATTTCTGCACGCAAACGTTCGCAAATTTTGACACCGATGATTCGCTTAGCGTCACAAGTACTTTGCAGCATGACTACCAGATTTCCTTGGGTACGATTAGCGCGGCAACCGCCTCACCACCCAGTAAATGTTGATCGATAATAGTTTTCACGTCAGCTATTTTGACTTTGCCGTATAAAATACCTTCGGGATACACTAATACGCTAGGCCCAGCCATACAAGGTCCCATGCAGCCAGTATTGGTGATAGCAATTTTATCGAACAGGTTGCGGCTTTGAATTTCTGTCATAAATTCATTCAAAATAGCGACGCTGCCGCTACTGCCGCACGAGCCACGCGGATGACCTTGCGGACGGTTTTGCGTACAGATAAAAACGTGTTTTTCAGGACGTGGCATAAACTACTCCTTAAGCTGCTTGTTTGTGTTCATGAGTAAAACAATCTTTTGGACAGACGCGTGAACAAGCTTCGCAACCGATGCAATCATTGGCATTTTTAATGCTCATGACCATACTATTATCATCGTCTTCAAAATCACCATAATCGTCGTCAAAATCGTCATCCGCCATCAAGTCTTCTTTTTCGACTAAATCAAAGACATCACGCGGACAGACTTTAAAACACCGACCACAGCCGATGCAGGTTTTTTGATTAATGTCAGTAACATAAGCGGGAGTCCATTCTGTCCCGCCAAAAGTAACGCCCGTGATAAATTCAGACATGACTAACCTCCTGCCGCTTTGAGTTTTTGATTCGCCTCATCCCACGCTTTACAGGCATCGTAAGTAGCTTGTGCAATGTCCATGAGTTTGTCATAACCATCGGGCAAGCTGTCTTCAATCAAGTCGTGTAAGACCATTGCCTGTTCGCTAGCGAGACGTTTGTTTTTTTTCACGTCTTTTTCCAATGCTTTGATGTCGTCTGTCATGATATTGACCTCAATCTGTTGCCGCGTTGTTGTACTTTTCGATTAATTGCAAAGCTTTGGCTATGGTTTGATCGCTTTTTTCAGATAAATCTTCCAGACTGGAAAAACCCCAGCGATGCACGTCACGCAAGATTTTATCGACCACAACCAGTTTGCCGACCATGATTAAAGCGCGACCAAAACCTTCATGGGTAAGATGCACGATAGGAGCTGCCATTAAACCAGAGCGTTTTTCAATCAAAGAAGCCAGCGAGTTGTAATAGGCTTTGATACGCGCAATGGTTAAGCCGTCTGGATCGCCGATAATCGGAATTTCGCGTTTACGTTCTTTGGTCAATACAATCGGGTCAACTACTCGCGCATTCGGCCAGCCGTCGTAAGTGTCATAAGTGTCGATTGCGCGTAATTGTTTAATTAAATCTTGAACGATGTCCGAGTTTAAATAGGGATCATCTTCTGTTACGACTTGCGTTGCTACTGCCATGAGTTTTGCTCCGTTGATAATGATTAATGGTTTTAACTATTCTTCCCAGCCTTCATCTTCCATTTTGGAAAATTTCTCAGGATTAGGGCTTTTATATTTGTCAATTGCTTTTGCCAGCCAACTTGACGGGCCTGCAATTAATTCATTTTGTAAATCGACCAATAAGTCAGTAATTTTGCTGCCTTCGTGAACTTTCACAGGTTGAATGCCATTGGCGATTAATTGATTAATTGCCGATGCGCCAATGGCTTGGCAATACACCGCCGCACAACCTGCCAATAAATCGATTTTCACTGACAATTTATCTTCATTGCCGTCTTGTTCCAGTACGCCGAATTGTGCGGCTTCCAATAGCTGGCTTTCGTCTCGATTCACTGCATAAACCGCAAACGATTTAGCTGAACCAAAATGTTGATTAACTGTCGTCATATCGCTGGTTGCAAAAGCAACTTTCAATGCCGTATTCATAAATTCCGCTCCTCCGAGGCTATCAACGTGTAAATGACGGGTTAACATCCCTGCCCCACGACCCCCTCCCTAAAGGAGGAAGAATGAGATTCCCCTGTCACTTTGGGAGGAAGTTCAGGAATGAGAAAATCAATTTTTTGCCCATAGTGTGAACGATAAATAGGAATTTCTTCATGCGTGTGATTGATGACCAAATTGGCTAAATCAAACAAAGTTTGCCGTGTTCCTGCATAACCTATCCACGTTTTAGCATAGCCGCCGATTACGTCATACAACGGAAAACCAGCGCGTAAAATTGGTACATTCAAACGTTCCGCACTGGTAACTGCGTGGGAATTACCGATGACTAACTGCGCTTTACTGGTTATGGCGAGTTTTTCCATATCTTCCAAATCACCGATTTTGATACTGGCGACTGGAATACGACTAAGTAACGGCACATTGCAAGAAGTCACCGCAGTAACCACATCCGCGCCCGTTTCTTGCAATAAATCTACCAACGCCGCTAATAAATCACCATCCGCAGCCAGTGCAACCCGAAGCTGTCCTAACATAAAATGGGTATCTAATAACGCATCCTGCAATTGCGCCCGTTGTCTTTCCAAGCGTTCAGGGACTGGATTACCGCTAATCATAGTTAAAGTCATTATTAGTGCGTCATTGGCTTTTAAGCCGTATAAATGATCTAGTTGGTAAGTCGGTACACCCGTTTTTTCCTCCAACACTTGTCCAGCAGTTTGTAACGATGCACCGATAACTACTGTTGCTATCGCATCGCCTAAGGTGGCTAGTTCTGATAATTTGGTACCGCCGATAGTGACAGGGCTAAAGTCTTCGCTAGTTAAGCAACCATCTAAAGAATCAGCAAGATTAGGAATAAACACAGGGCGTAAGCCAAACTGTACAAAAATTAAATGTAAAGCTTCTATATCACCAGATGTAAGCATATAGCTAACCAATACATTCACTTGACGTGGTCGTTTACCAACTTGTGACCCCGCAGTTTTTGCATCAGGGACTAAAGCGCGAAGTATTTCTGTTAAAGTTGCCGCGTAACCTGTTTCAACACTGCCGACAAAATCGGGCGTATTAACGGCAACGACAGCAATATCAGCAAATTCTGGATACGCAGCTCTAAATTCGCGTACATTTCGATGCACATCCGCGCCTTGGGTTTCGGCCAAGCCAGTCGTTAAAATAGTGATTAAATCGGGTTTGGATTTTTCGGCGATTGCTCGAATACCTTCAACCACGTTTTCATCCGCACCTAATACCGAACTGGATTGATCCATCGCGGTGGATTGCAACGGAATCGGTTCACGAAAATGACGGACAAAAAATACTTTGGCAAAAGCGGTGCAGCCTTGTGAACCGTGTAATAACGGCATAGCACGATTAAAACCTAAGGTCGCTAATGAACCGCCAATCGGTTGACTGGCTTTTAATGGATTAACCGATAAAGCTTTATTACGTTTAATGACATTAGCCATGATTCACCTCCAATTCTGAACTATTGGAGTCCAAACCTAGGCTTGAATTCCCATGCCACGGCGCAGGCGCACGCACCAACTCCCACACAGGGCTTTCAATGGTTAATGCCAGTTGCCGCACCAATTCCAACATCCCGCTATAACCTTCATAACCAAATTCACGTTCCTGATTAATATCTAAAAATGGAATTTTGGCTTTTAACGCGGTGTACATATTGCGCCCGCCTGCAATTAAAATATCGGCTTTATAATCAGCAACGATTTTTAATAAGGCGCGTGGGCTACCGTCTTCAATCATCACCGTGTCTTCACCCATGAGTTCACGAATACGCGCTTTATCTTCTTCGGTGGATTTTTTCGTACCTGTGGCGACTACCACCATGCCTAAATCTTGCAAGGCGGAAATCACCGACCAACTTTTAACGCCGCCCGTGAATAACAACACCCGTTTACCTTTCAGGCGTGCTTGCCACGGTTTTAAGGCTTCACGAATTTTTGCTTCTTCGCGTGCAATCACTGCTTCAGCGCGAGCAATCAAATCGTCATCATTTAACGCATGAGCAAAACCGCGTAACGCTTCGCTAGTATCGGTAATGCCGTAAAAACTGCCCTCAAACCAAGGCGTGCCGTAATTTTTTTGCAATAACCGCGCAACATTCACCATCGCTTTTGAACACACCATCATATTCACTTCGGCTTTGTGCATGGTTTGCACTTCGCGGAATCTGGCATCACCTGACAGAGTACATAACACGCGTAAACCTAATTCATCTAACAAGGGTAGAACGTGCCAGAACTCACCTGCAATATTGTATTCACCAATTAAATTCACATCATGAATGCGAATATTTGACTCAGGCAGTGGGTCTGGATCGCGTGTGCCAATGACGTGTTTGACCATCGCATCACCCGCAATCCGATTGCCTAAATTTTTCGTACCATAAAAACCAGCGCAATCAATTGGCACAACAGGAACGCCCCAGCGTTCTGTCGCCGATTTACACACCTCGTTTAAATCATCACCCACTAACGCAGGGACGCAAGTGTTATAGACAAATACCGCAGGCGGGGTGTAATCATCAATGGCTTGTTTAATGGCGTGAAATAATCGTTTTTCGGAACGCCCCATAATAATGTCTTGTTCGGTTAAATCGGTGGTCATGCCATAGCGGTATAAATCCGCACCCGATGAGCGTGTACCTCGGTTATCCCAAGAACTACCCGCACAAGCAATTGGGCCATGCACAATATGGGCAACATCGGCAATCGGTAACAAGGCAATCTGCGCACCATCAAACGCGCAACCACCTGCGGACGCGCCTGGTTTTGGTTTAGCACAGCCAGATTTTTCCTTTTTGTTATGCTCACAGGCAGGTTCGTCTAATAGCTCGGCAATATCTTTATTTGATTTCATGACGGTCGCGTGTAATGTTATTTAACTTAAGTAAAGCAACCATTATGCCATCTAGTAGTTTATTGAAAGTATTAGTGTTTTTCTGTGTTAGTTTGTCGGAAAGCCGACAAAGTAGGGCGTTATGTCGTCATTGAAAAACAAATAGTAACTACTCACCACCACTCAATCGAAAAATTTACGGATGATTTTTTGCTTTTTGGGGCATTGCCAAGGGAAGACGGTGAAAGGTATCAATCTACTTAATGCGGTGTATTACAGTAGTGAAGTCTCCATTCCTGTGGCGTTTGAAGTGGTGCGTAGGTCGATTCAGTTTTGCGATATAAAAACCCGAAAAGAGAAAGGGGCAGAAGCTTGGTCACGAAAAACGAACTGACGCGGCAAATGATTGACACCTGCATTGTTGTCGCCTTAAGTTCGCCACCATTCTGATGGACAATTGGTTTGCGGCAAAAGAAAATTATGTCCACACTGCGATTCTAAACACGCAAGGCTTTAACAAATGTCGGGTTTCCTACAGGGAACTGTGCATTCCCAACATTCTAACTTCTTTAGCACAGAGTTTTTAATCCGCAAAGCCAATAAATTCACCATCTAGCTGCTTTCTAAAGTCTGGCATAACTCCTGCTAGATAATCTAGTAAAACAGTAGCTAGGGAAACACATCCAGTGAGTGAATATTTTTTACTTTTAGTCGGCACTGCGTTAGTCAATAACGTGGTATTGGTGAAATTCTTAGGTTTATGCCCATTTATGGGTGTGTCGAAAAAGCTCGATTCCGCGTTGAGTATGGGCTTGGCAACCACCTTTGTATTGACGCTCGCCGCGATGACCAGTTGGTTATTGGAGCATTTTATTCTTGCGCCGCTGCATATCGAATTTTTACGCATACTGGCGTTTATTTTAGTGATTGCTGCGGTGGTACAGTTCACCGAAATGGTGGTGCGCAAAACCAGCCCGATGTTGTATCAAATTTTAGGAATTTTTCTGCCCCTGATTACCACCAATTGTGCGGTGTTGGGTGTGGCGTTGCTCAATGTGCAGGAAAAATACGGTTTTATGCAGAGTCTGATTTTTGGTTTTGGTTCTGCGGTAGGGTTTACCTTGGTGATGGTGTTGTTTGCGGGACTGCGTGAACGCTTGGCGTTGATGGCAGTTCCCGCTCTTTTTGCAGGCACGCCGATTGCATTTATTACTGCTGGCATTTTGTCGCTGGCGTTTATGGGTTTCGCTGGGCTTTATACGAAGTGATTCGGGACAACCGCTATGTATGTGATTTATGCCATTATCAGTTTAACGTTTTTAGGGCTAGTGTTGGGCTTGTTGTTAGGTATTGCATCTAAATATCTAAAAGTCGAAAGTAGCCCAATTGTGAATGAATTAGAATCCTTATTGCCAGGTTCACAATGTGGACAATGTGGCTTTGCAGGATGCCGACCTGCTGCTGAAGCCTTAGCCGAGGGCAAAGCCGCCCCGACTTTATGTCCACCTGGTGGCTCTGCGTTGGTTGAACAGATTGCTCTGTTATTGGGCGTTGATGTCGATTTAAGCACTGTTTCTGAACCTGAATTATTGGTTGCTCGTGTCAGTGAAGATACCTGCACAGGTTGCACACGCTGTTTTAAAGTCTGCCCGACGGATGCCATTGTAGGCGCACCAAAACAAATTCATGTTGTAGTTGCCGATGCCTGTATCGCGTGCAAAAAGTGTATTGATGTTTGTCCGACTGAATGTTTGCAAATGCACCCAGCGGAAGTCACGTTGCGTAACTGGCGATGGGAAAAACCCAAGCTGGGATTTACAGTGGAGGCTGACGCGCTATGTTAAGAAATTTATTTGCCAAACCACGGCTACGCGGCGGTGTTCATGCTGAAGAGCGCAAATCAGCGACTGAAAATTCGCCTGTTATTACCAATTTTCCATTGCCGAAAAAACTGTATATTCCATTACAACAACATGTCGGCAAACCAGCCGAGCCGATGATTAAAGTGGGCGATACGGTGTTAAAAGGGCAGTTATTGGCTTACAGTCAAGGAATGATTTCTGCACCTGTTCATGCACCTAGCTCTGGGCTGATTATCGATGTTAATGATTACCCTGCGCCGCATCCGTCAGCATTGCCAATTCGTACCATTGTGTTAGAAACTGATGGTAAAGATGAATGGATTAATATTGTGCAGGTTGATGATCCCTTTGCACTCGCACCCGAAGAAATTAGTTTTCGTGTCGGTGCGGCGGGAATTGTCGGCTTAGGTGGTGCAACGTTTCCAACAGCGGTCAAATTAAACATGGGGCGGGAAAATCAGGTGCAAACCCTGATTATCAACGGCGCGGAATGTGAACCCTATTTAACCTGTGATGATAGATTAATGCAGGAACGTGCCGCCGCTATTATTGATGGTGTACGCATAATGCTACACGGTATGGGAACAGCGTCTGCGGTGGTAGCAGTTGAAGATAATAAAAGCCACGCTTATTCTGCGATGTACACCGCCGCCTTGCCATACCCACAAATAGAGGTGATACAAATACCCACTCGTTATCCAATGGGCTGGGATAGGCAATTAATTCGTTATGTGACAGGCAAAGAAATTCCTGTCGGTGCTCGGTCATCTGAATTAGGCGTGACTATTCATAATGTCGGCACAGCTTATGCGGTACATAAAGCCATACGTTATGGTCAACCATTAGTGAATCGGATTGTTACGGTGTCAGGCGGTGCAGTGGCTCTACCTATGAATGTGGAAGTGCCTCTGGGAACACTTATCAACGAATTATTCAGTTTTTGTAATGTGAATGCAGATAAAACCGCACGGATTATTATGGGTGGTCCGATGATGGGTGATCCACTACCGCATAGTGCATTACCCGTCGTTAAAGGCACGAGTGGCGTATTGGCTCTCACTAAAGATGAATTACGCGACAAACAAGAACAGCCTTGTATTCGTTGCGCCAGTTGCATTACCGTGTGTCCAGCGGGTTTACGTCCGTTGGATATGGCAAATAATATTCGTATTAACCAATTAGATACCGCCGTCGATTTAGGTTTAAAAGACTGTATCAGTTGCGGCTGTTGCTCCTATATCTGTCCGTCTAATATTCCCTTGGTGCAGTATTTTAAATACGCTACAGGCGAAGTAATGGCAAGACAACAAGCGCAACATAAATCCGAACAAACTAAAAAGCTGATAGAAACTCGAAATGCACGGATAGATAAAATTGCCAGATTACAAGCCGAAGAAGAACGCGAACGTCTAGCCGCCAAAGCTGAACGAGAACGCCGACTTGCCGCCGAAGCAGCAGAAGCCGAACAGGAAGTATCATGATAATTTACGCTAAAGCCACCACCAAGTTACGCAGCGGCGCACATATTGGCACAAAAATCAGCGTCAGTTCCATTATGGGTAAAGTCATGTTAGCCATTGCCCCTGCGACAATTTTTGGTTTGTATTGTTTTGGATGGTCAGCGATTTTTTTATTTATCGTCACGCTTGTTTCAGCATTATTTTTTGAAGCCTGCTGTTTAAAACTGGCAGGTCGTCCTATCAAAGCTACGCTATTTGACGGATCAGCCTTATTAACCGCTTGGTTGCTTGCCATGACTTTACCGCCGTTTGCACCGTGGTGGGTAGGCGTAGTCGGCTCAGGTTTTGCCATTATTTTAGGTAAACAAGTTTATGGTGGCTTGGGACAGAATTTATTTAATCCCGCCATGTTAGCCAGAGTTGCGTTGCTGATTTCCTTCCCAATTGAACTAACTACTTGGGCAAATGTATCGCCATTATTTTTTCCCAGCTCACCTGACATTATGGAAAGCTGGCGTATTACTTTTTCCAGTATCGTACCCGATGGCATGACAGGCGCGACAACCTTGGGTTTTGTCAAAACCGAATTTTCTCAAAACCGCTTACTGCCCGACATCCTGAAAGAGTATTCATCTATAGCCAATTTTTTTGGCTGGACACGCGGCAGTTTAGGCGAAACTTCCACGCTATTATTGGCAGGGGGCGGCGTGTGGCTGATGCAACAAAAGATCATTACATGGCATATCCCCGTCGCATTATTAGCCACGGTGTTTTTACTATCCAGCGGGTTTCATTTAATGGATAGCAGTCATTATGTCAGCCCATTTTTACATCTGAATTCAGGCGCGATGATGTGCGTGGCGTTTTTTATCGCCACTGATTATGTTACTTCACCGAATACGCCAACAGGACAATTGGTCTTCGGTGTAGGCTGTGGCTTATTGATTTTTGTCATTCGCACTTGGGGTGCTTATCCCGAAGGTGCTGCGTTTGCTGTGTTGTTGATGAATGCTGCCACGCCGTTAATCGATTATTACATCAAACCGCGTATTTATGGACGTGACCGACACGGTAAACCCCTGGAAATCAGTAAATAAAAAGTCCCTCTCCCTCAGGAGAGGGGAGTTAAATCTATAGAGAATAAAAAAATGGCACTCAACCCCGCTCACCGTGAAAAAATCGATGCACTCCTAGCGTGGTTAAAACGCTGGTTAGCACCCGATCATTTAGCGACTCTCAGACCAAAACTAGAATTTCAAACAGGCATACTGGCGGGTTTTGCCTTACTTGCCAGTGTGCTGCTAGGCGTTACCAATTGCAGTACCCAAGGCTCAATACAACAACGCCTAGACGAAGATTTAAAACACTCACTCGCCGAAGTTGTCCCCGCCACGCTGTACGATAACGACTTGCTACAAGATACAGTAATGATTCCCTCTGCCCAATACAACATAGGCACGGCAGAAACGCTGGTTTATAAAGCCAAAAAAGCAGGTGAAGTCACCGCTGTTGCGTTTAAATTCACTGCACCAGATGGATATTCAGGCGCGATTGATATGATTATCGGCATAGATCGTAACGGCAATGTGCTAGGTGTGCGAGTGTTAAGCCACAAAGAAACCCCAGGTTTAGGCGATAAAATTGAACTGGCAAAATCACCGTGGATTTTAAGTTTTAACGGTTTTTCTTTAGAAAATTTAAGCCCAGAAAAATGGGCAGTCAAAAAAGATGGCGGTCAATTTGACCAATTTGCTGGCGCAACCATCACCCCGCGTAAAACCGTACAAGCCACTTATCGAAGCTTACAGTTATTTAAAGATCAGCAAAAAGAATTGCTTAGGTAAATAAAATATAAGCTATTTATGAAAAAAGATGTGATTCCAGAATAGATATTATCTGCGCTAGACTTTGGTCTTCATTTTCGCCAACGATGTTGTGGGTAACAATGGGATATTTGAGATCAATACCGTAACGTCCCGCTGATTGTCCGAAAGTATAAATGTAGGCGCGAAGTTTTGGATGGTCTGGAGTGAATATTTCGATGGCTTGAAAGTGCTGTTCTAATTCGTTTAGCAGGATGGTGTTTTCGCCATAACGGTGTACTAATTCAATCAGCAAGACTTTAAGCGATTGATCTTTGTCGATAGCCCAGACATTCATCATGGCTCAACATTTTTTAACGACGACAGGACGCGCGTAGTAGTTGAGTAGCGTGTGTTGTTGTATTTTTTGTATCACTAAAAAAGCCAGTGCGAGGCTGATTAAAGCACTGGCGGCTATCCATAAATCGGCGTAAGGCGTGGCATGGTTAATTAGACTATCAGCGATTCCTGCGCCTGTGAATAAAGCGCATAGGGGTAACAGGTACAGCAAAAACGCCGCGCGTAGTAATTCGCTTTCTTCAATAGTGACCACCACGGTATCGCCCGTTTTTAAGGTAAGTTCGCTATCAACGAGGATGGGCTTTTTTTTCAATATACTGTCTAAGGCATTGGAACTACAGCCTACTTTTTGCGCACAGCCCGCACAAGCGTTGTTTTGCGTACCAACTACCCATACTTGACCGTTGTCTATTTTTACTACGATGGCAGATTCTTCTAGCATGATAGCTCCTACGTTTTACTCCTAGCCCATATTCCCAAAGAAGATGGGCTAGCAGTTGAACAGTTTAAATAATGCGGCTATATTAAATCAGTTAGTAGATGGTTATCAGGCTGACTTAGCCTTTGCTTAGGCATTGATGAGCTAATCTGGGTAGCTAACCAGACATCTATTAACGCTACAAACTAATTTGCAACAAACCATTGGCACTATTGGCTGATTTGGCTTGCCATTCATTAGGCGTATAGGTTTGTACACTCACCGCATGAAGTTTGCCACTACCTAAGACTTCAGTAAGCGTTGCCATCACTAACTGCTGTTTTTTCACGATAGTTAAATCAGCAAATTGTTCGCTGATAACGGTGACGGTAAAATCACAGCCCGCCCCTTCGATAAATACTTGGCTATCGGCTATGCCTGTTTTCACTAATAACTCAATATCGCTATCCGTTAAGCCTTCTGATTTTGGGGCATCATCGGCTTTTTTTGCCGATTGTAGTAAGGGTAATAATGAGCCATCGTTAGACATAGCTTCAACAATGTCACAACCACCGACTAATTCACCGTTAACGAATAATTGTGGAAAAGTAGGCCAATGGGACATTTTTGGTAGTTTTTCACGGATGAACGGCGCGGCTAACACGTTAACGAACGCGAATGGAATGGTGGTGGCGTTGAGTATGCCCACGGTTTTAGCAGAGAAGCCACATTCAGGATTAGTCGGTATGCCTTTCATGTAAAGAATAATGGCGTGATCGGCGAGTTGTTTTTTAATTTTTTCTTCGGTTGTCATTGGGTATCTCGTTGCTTTAAGTTTTATAAGTAAATACTATTCGCCTGCTTGTTGACGGCGTTGCCCATCGTCTTTATAGACCAAACTTACCTCAGCTTCACCTCGCACCGTTTCAGCACTGATAATGCACTGCTCAATGTCATCACGCGACGGTATTTCAAACATGGTTTTGCGTAATAAATGTTCGAGTATGCTGCGTAAACCCCGCGCTCCTGTTTCGCGCTCTATGGCTTTTTGCGCAATTTCTATCAGCGCGTCATGGTCAAAATTCAGCATCACTCCATCGTAGGAAAACAGTTGTTGATACTGCTTAACCAACGCATTTTTTGGCTCGGTTAATATTTGAATCAACGATTCTACGTCCAATGGTTCTAATGGGGCGAGAATGGGGAAACGTCCGATAAATTCAGGAATTAAGCCGAATTTGCGTAAATCGCTGGGTTGAGTCGCGTTGAGCATGGCTTCTAAAGACGGTTTTTCAGAAGCATCATTCATTTCCGCATGAAAACCAATGGCGGAGTTAGTCGGCATTAAGCGTTTTTCAACGTATTTTTCTAAACCAGGGAAAGAGCCTCCCGCGATAAATAAAATATTGCGGGTGTCTATCAGTGTTTCGCCATCTTTGTTGCGCTGACCTTTGGTGGATATTTTGACGTGTGAGCCTTCCACTAAACGTAACAAGGCTTGTTGTACGCCTTCGCCTGATACATCACGCGTTCCCGTTTGTTGTTCAGGGCTGCGAGCAATTTTATCGACTTCGTCTAAATAGACAATGCCCCATTCCGCTTTAGAAATATTACCTTCGGCAACATCCAACAAGCGCACTAAAATATTTTCTACATCATCACCAACATAACCCGCTTGGGTTAAAGTCGTCGCATCAGCAACCACAAACGGTACACCAACCACTTTGGCTAAGGTGCTTGCTAATAAAGTTTTACCCGTTCCCGATGGACCTATTAACAAAATATTGGATTTACCGATTTCAATGTCATGATTGAATTCACCCAAACCTGCATCACCGCTTTCATGCTTTAGTCGCTTGTAGTGGTTATAAACCGCGACTGACAGAATTTCTTTCGCCAGATGTTGACCAATGATGTATTCGTCTAAATGCGCTTTAATCTTTGCAGGCTTGGGTAATTCACCCTGCATATCGGCAAGTTCTTTTTTCTTGCTCCAACTGGTCACCACCTGACTGGCAAGCAGTACACAGGCTTCACAAATATAACCTTCTGCACCCGCAATTAACGGCACGCTTGCCGATTGAGGAATGCCACAAAAAGAGCAGTGTTTGGTATCGTTGATGCTCATAAGAACCGTCCGTTAATTTTGTCTATTACTAAATAAAAGCACGGCTCATGCCAATAGACAATATTTTGTGTAATTTATTGATTTGTTGGAGTGTTTTTTTAGGAACGTGGGCTTGTGTCGTAAAGATGACAGCGTTGAAGCTTGGATTTTGTTAGGTATGAGACAGGGAGTGTTTATTGTGGTGCGTGAGAAATTCGCGTGACGGGGTATGTTACCCAGTCACAACGTTTTGATCGTGGTATTGTGCTGAACATCATCTCAAAATTCAAACGTTCGGGGCGGGTTGAATAACCCGCCCCGCTTGGGAAGAAAACTGGTGCAGATTTGTTTTGGTGTCTTTAAACACCAGCAACCCTATCAACCACAATCGACTTAAAAGTCACTTGCGATTGATTTGGAGAGATGGTATCTACTCGCTAAGCAACGAATAGTCGATATAAAAAAATACCGTGATGTCACCACAGAAAAACCAAGCAAGTAGATGGAATCTAAACGTTTCGACGAGGTAAATACCCCGTCGCGCTTCGGAACTAGAAAAAACCTATGAATAATACTGTTTTATTGTGTTAAAGTTAACATCGGTAGAGTGATTAAATCACTTGTTTTTGATTGCCTTGATTTTTCTTAGGTTGTGGCACTGTTAATAATTAGGTTTAACCCACTATCAATCATCCCACTAAAATTAGGAGAAACATCATGAAACAAGTTCAACAGATTACTGTAAATAACAAAGGCGGCTATGTTTTCAGTTTTTCAGTTCAATGGCTTGGTGCTGACGGTCATTGGGTTACTAGCGATTGGAACAGTGGCAATTATGGTCCTGGGCAATCCAGAACAACACCTCCACTTAATGAAATTGGTGTCCCCTCGAATGCAATGGCGGTGACGGCATACGGACATGCTGTTATGGGCACTTCTGATCAGGGAAAGCCGTTTGTTGGTTTCGCTGAGAACGGTCAGATAGCGACATTTGATGCTCTCGGAACACAAATCATTGGCTTTCAAATCAATTTAATCGAGTAACACGATAAGAAACGAAGCGCATCGTTTAAGCCGTGTAAGTTGGGTTGCCGCTTTTTGGCAACCCAACGTAATACAGAATACGCGGGTTTTGTTGGGTTGGCTATCGCCAGCCCATTACGCGCTTGCCGCTGCACTTGTTGTAATTCAGTATCGCCTAATTCGGTGGGTGATTTTTTAAACAACCCTAAGGCGGCTCTGAGCAAAATATAGGGTTCACTCATGACTCTGGCTCGATAAATTTCTCAGAAGCGGGCATTAAAGCGGGTTCTGGAACTTGAAATACCCGATCACGAAATAGAACGTGATATTGGACGGGATCTAAGTCGCGTAGAACTTTGACTACCTCGCCTTGAGTCTCACGTTGAACCAAAATTTCGCCTTTTATCGCTAGGTCTATGCCGCATAATACTTGATCTCGAAATTCAAAGCGACTGGGTTGCCACGCTTCATCCAAGCCCAATAGCTCTTCTAAACGACAACCCACCATGCGTCCTTGTTGCAAAAAATGCACAGTAAAAATAACTTGATCTTGTAAAAATGTACCCACCTCAACCACATTGCCAACACTGCCACGGCGTATTAATAACTCGCCGACTTCCATACCAGGGTAAGTGCCGTCATTGCGAATATTACGCGTGACGCGCACATCTTCGCCAAATTCAAAACGACCTTCGTCAAAGCGTTCGGGTTTCATAATTCGTCATGCTCATTATCGACAAGCTCGTTATTTAATGTCAGTTAAAGGGACAAAAACGCTTAGTGGTTCGCCTATGCCCATGTTAAATACTTTAAAAACTTTTTCAGTTTGGGCATCGGATTTAACAAAATCTTGATACGCACGTTCCAGCAATTTGGTGTACACCGCCCGCTTTGCTTGTTCATCGTCGGGCATAGTGTCAGAGGCTTGCTGTAAGTAATCATGAAAACGTTGCAGTATATGCAGACGATTAACATGAACGATGCTGGGTTCATAAGACACCGTGAAGTATTGTAAAAAGTCTTCAGCGGATTCTAGGTCTTCTAAGTCGTCTTCAAAACTCATGATTATCTCCGATACTCAAAATGGGCCTATGGCAGAAGAATCCTGCATAGTTAAATAAACAACTAACATAACGAATAATAAAGCAGCGGTTATCGCTATGTAGTAATCGGTTTTTTCTTTTAACATAGTATTGCTCTCAGTTTTAAAAATTCTTTCGCGTTAATGTCTACAATCGTACAAACCAGGGGTTTGGACTCCGACGCTGGAGTTCAAACCCCTAGTTTGTGCGTCTACAAATTATTAAGCAAATCCAACAATGCTTGCGCTCCAATACGATTCTTGCTATCAACACTCAGTAGTTTCTCAAAAATCTGTTCACTCAGTTCCAAACGATGCAAGCGCATATTCAAAAAACCAATCGCTTTCAGTGTGAATAAATACAAACGTACTTGGGTTAGATTGGCTGTGTTGTCTATGTGCTGTTGCTGTAAATCTTGCCAGTGTTCGGGAAAATCAATGCTGGCTCGTATCACCGCTAAGGCTTTATAAGTCGCTAATAACGCATCTTCTAGCCGATGCTGGTAATAATAAAAACGGTTTAATGCCACTAAAACATTCAGCGATTCAGGAGCAAGAAAATAAGCGCGTAATAATGGAAACTCTGCCTCACCATCCGCATAATTTTCTGCTGCTTCGGCTAATAATTCTTTTATGCCTGCCACATCGGCTTGTTCAAAATACAGCCCTTCGGCTTCAAAATCTAATAAATCCATACTCATGGTCGTATTGCTACCGTGCTGGTTTGTTTGGAAGCGCAGATTGTTTCGGCTTCGCAACTGTCGCAGTTTTCTTCCTTTTCAACGTCAACACTGGTGGTGGCTTGTTTGGCTTCGAGTTCATCAAGTCGTTCCACTAAACAGGCGATGGCTTTGCCGACTGGATCAGGAATTAAATGATGGTTTAAGTCCATGCCAGACGGATTTTGTATTTGTGTACCTTTGGTTTGAATAATGCGCCCAGGAATACCTACCACGGTGCAGCAAGGAGGCACATCTTTCACCACCACTGAATTTGCACCGACTCTGACGTTATTGCCCAAGGTAATCGCGCCTAAAATTTTTGCACCCGCGCCAACTAATACGTTATCGCCTAAAGTTGGATGGCGTTTAATCTTATGCCACGTTGTGCCACCCAAAGTAACACCGTGGTACAAAGTGACATCGTTGCCAACTTCCGCCGTTTCACCGATGACTACGCCGAGAGCATGATCGATAAATAATCGTCGTCCGATGGTCGCGCCAGGGTGTATATCGACAGACGTTAGGAACTTACTAAATGCACCTAGTAAGCGAGCTGTTAATCTCCAATTGGCTCGCCATAAACGATGGCTGACGCGGTGAAACAACACCGCATGAACTCCAGAATAAGTGAGCAAAATTTCCCAAACATTGTGTGCGGCAGGGTCACGTCCAAAAACGCAATGCACATCCTCAATCCACTGTGCCAACAGCGATTGTGGTTTATGCGCGTGTTTAATCGCGTTATTGGGCATGACCATGACCATTAGCCCAAGCTCCAAGCCGCATATAAACTAGGTGGAGCTGGAACACGAAAAAACGAACCTGGATATTCATCGCAGGGTTCGATAATGGTTGCAGTCATTTTATCTTCTGTATCGTGTTCATCTGTTTGTCTATCATTCGATTCATTCATGACAATACCTCAAGATTTTGGTGAAAACGGTTTAGGTCAATGGCTAATGGTGACCGTTTGGTGCTGCTGACAAACTGTTTAACTTGCATTAATAACGCCTGTGCTTGGCTACGATTAACGGGTATGCCTAATTGCTTGTAGGCATGAATCACGCCTTGCGTACCCGAATGTTTACCCAGCACTAATTGATGACTACGCCCAACTATCGCGGGGTCTACGCCTTGATAATTGTTAAAGTCTTTTAATAAACCATCAACATGAATGCCCGCTTCGTGACTGAATACCGATTTGCCGATTAAACTTTTACGGCTACCAATCGCATCACCTGAAGCACGAGCAACTTTTTCTGATAATAGAGGGAAGTTTTGTAACACACAGCCAGTCTGAAAATTGTAGAGTTGCGTCAAACCCACCACCACTTCTTCCAAAGCCGCATTACCTGCACGCTCACCTAAACCGTTGACGGTGGTATTAACGTGGTTTGCACCAGCCAAAGCGGCGGCGAGTGTGTTAGCGGTTGCCAGTCCTAAATCATCGTGGGCGTGCATTTCAATATCTAAATCAGTCGCGGCGCGGATTTTTTGTATCGCGGCAAATACGCCAAACGGTTCACTAATACCGACTGTATCCGCGTAACGTATGCGACTTGCGCCTGCCGCTTGTGCGGTTTCTGCCATCGATAAAATAAAATCTAAGTCTGCGCGGGAGGCATCTTCCATGCCGACACACACATTTAAACCTAGACTTCGAGCTTCTTGAACACAGGCAGTAATGGTGTTTAACACCCATTGTCTATCGCGTTTCAGTTTGTGTTGGATGTGTTGATCGGAGGCAGAAATCGACAAATCAATCATATCGACATTCAGACCAACACACACTGCAAGATCATCACGGCGCATTCTTGACCACACCAATAATTTACTGGGCAGTTTTAACGCGGCGATGGCTTGAATTTCTTCACGCTCGACTGCGCCCATTGCGGGAATACCACACTCTAATTCAGGCACACCCAACGCTGCCAATTGACTAGCAATATCAAGTTTTTCCTCCAGAGAAAACGCCACGCCAGCGGATTGTTCACCGTCTCTTAGAGTGGTGTCGTCAATGATAATGTGGCGGCTAGGCGTGTTCATGGCAAATTAAGAGTAAGTAGGTGCAAATGCCTGTTCAGGATTCGCCACGGGCGCGTCACCTGACCAATATGGCGATAATTTCCTGAGTGTTGCGGCAATGCCAGGCATGACTTTTAACACTTCATCAACTTCAGACATACTGTTATAGCGAGAGAATGAAAACCGTATCGTGCCGTGTGCTGCTGTGTAAGGAATATCCATTGCCCGCATAACGTGAGAAGGTTCTAATGATCCAGACGTACACGCCGAACCGCTAGAAGCCGCAATACCTGCCTTATTCAGCAACATCAAAATGGATTCGCCTTCGATATATTCAAAGGCAATGTCAGTGGTGTTAGGCAAACGATTATTCAAATCACCCGTGACAAAACTGTGCGGTACGCTGTCAATAATGCCGCGTTCTAAACGATCACGCATGGCTTTGACTTTGGTATTTTCAAATTCGATATGTTGTAAAGCGAGTTCACAAGCTTTACCCAAGCCAACAATCGACGCAGTGTTTTCAGTACCTGCGCGACGACCGCGTTCTTGATGACCACCACGCAATAACGGGCGATAACGGACACCACGACGCAAATATAAAACGCCGATACCTTTAGGCGAATGTAATTTATGCCCTGATAAAGACAGCATATCGATTTTGGTATCTGCCAGCATCATCGGAATTTTGCCGACCGCCTGCACTGCATCAGTGTGAAACATTACCCCAGCGGCATTGGCTAATTCTGCCATTTCAATGACAGGAAAAATTGTCCCTGTTTCATTGTTTGCCCACATGACTGTCACTAACGCAACATTTTCAGAAAGCATTTTTTTATAACTTTCAATATTCAACCGACCGCATTTATCTACTGGCAAGCGATGGATGGTATAGCCTTCTTTTTCCAGTTGCTCACAAACGCCCAAGATTGCAGGATGCTCAACCATCGTGGTAATGATCTCTTTACGATTGGGTTGGCATTTAATCGCTGATAAAATCGCGGTGGTATTCGCTTCGGTACCGCAAGAAGTGAAAATAATTTCCGAGTCATGTTCGCAACCAATTAAGGCTTGCACTTGTTGCCGGGCGTGCTTCATGCCCCGCGCTACGCCATCGGCGAATTTATGAATTGAAGATGGATTGCCATATTGTTCCAAAAAATAGGGAATCATGGCATCGACCACTGCGCGGTCTACTTTGGTGGTGGCGTTATTGTCTAAATAGATGTCACTCATGACTCATTCCTTATCGGTTTATCTAGTTCCCACGCGCCGCGTGGGAATTCATAGTGACCGCGCTGCGGATTGTTACGCAACGCGGCGCGTTGAGACTGTATTCCCACGCGGCGCGTGGGAACGACAAATCACGCCATTTCAATATTGACCAATTTTTTCATTTCAGAAGCAGGCACAACTTTAATAAATTCGCCCATCACTTCCATCAGCCGTTGCTGAATACCTGCAATAGTCATCGCCGCCATACTGCAACCATTACACGCCCCAGTCATATTGACATAAGCGGTATTGCCGATAACTTCGACCAATTCTGCATCACCACCGTCTGCCATTAACGCAGGTCTGAGTGATTCCAATACTTCTTCAATTTTTTTGATGCGTTGTACGGAAGTTAAAGGAGTTTTAACCGCAGCAACTGTTTCGACTGGTTTTTTAACAGGCACGGCGGCAGCATCAAATTTTTCGCCTTTTTCGGCTAATACTTTTTCTAAAATCGCTTCAATATCTTCATGACAAGCCGCACAACCACCACCCGCTTTGGTGAAGTTAGTAACATCTTCGACGGTGCGTAATTTATTTGCCCACACCATTTCTTCAATCATCACCGCATCAATGGCAAAACATTTGCAGATTAACGCGCCTTCTTCGTGATCGTCTCGCCATTCTTCGCCGCGATAATTGGCAATCGCCGCTTGTAAAGCTTCACGACCCATCACCGAACAGTGCATTTTTTCGGGAGGTAAGCCTTCGAGTTGATCCGCTATATCTTGGTTAGTAACTTTTAAGGCTTCATCCAAAGTCATGCCTTTGATGATTTCGGTTAATACCGATGACGAGGCAATTGCCGAACCACAACCAAATGTTTGAAAACCTGATTCCAAAATCACTTCGGTTTCAGGATCAACTTTAAGCGTTAGACGTAGCGCGTCACCGCAACTGATTGAACCCACTTCACCTGTTGCATTCGCCTCAGCGACTGCACCCGCGTTTTTTGGATTGAAAAAATGTTCTTTAACTGTATCTGAATAATCCCACATGACGGTTTCCTCTTAGTGTGGTGTACAGGTTTTAGCGTCGCCGCCGTTATTTTCAGTCGAGAACGATGTCCCACACGCACAACTTTTCACCGCATTAGGATTAGTAAACTTAAATCCTGATCCTTCGATACTGTCGATAAAATCTACCGACATACCGTCTAGTGCTGGCAAACTACTTGCCGCAACAAACACTTTCACTGTGCCGCAATCAATCACAGTGTCATCATCATGTTGAGTAACTTCCAGTTTTAAACCGTACTGCAAACCTGAACAACCGCCATCGGTTGCTTCGATACGCAAACCCGCTGTGGGCATTTCTGAACTGGCAATAAAGCGACCGACTGCGCTGATTGCTTTGTCTGTTAGGGTAATCATTTGTAACGCTCCTGAAGAGTGGCATTGTTCTTGTTTATACTTATAGCAACCTGTATGCCAGTTAGGTAACGCCTTGTTTGATAGGCATTAACGGGCTACAGACAACCGACAAAAGGCTTTAAACGCACACACACAGCAACGTTTTGTAAGCTTTACTACAATTTATTTGGAGCAAATACGATGAAAGTAACTGATTTAGAAATAGGCGATATGGTTTATGCCGCCCATAGCATTATTGATGATGGCTCTATGCCAGACGGTAGTGAAGGCGAAATATTAGCCACCGCAGGCACACGCGGTGTTATCACGCTCATAGGTCATGTAGAAGAGCAACCTGAACGGGCGGTTTTTTTAGTACGCTTTGAAGATGAAAATTTGAACTTGAGCGAACCGATTGGTTGCTGGGTAGAAGATTTGAGTGTTGAAGCGATTTTGTAGAAAGCAACCCTGTATGGAGCTTTGCGAAATTCAGGGAGGGGCTAGCGTTTTTTCTCAATTCAATAACACGCTGTCCAAATAACGTTTGTTCAGCGTGTTTTGTTAAGACAGGTTTTATTAAACCGAACGAGTTTTAAACCTGCACCAAAAAAAATACTTATGCACTGTCGTGAATCGTACAATAATAATACTGTTAATTATTGTAAATTAGCGATTGCTATCATTTCTACGTCAGAGCCTGCTAATCATAGCAATCGCTACATTAGTAATGCCCTGCTATTTATGGCGTTATTTTTGCTTGATAAATCCTATTATGACTTGCCGCCTTTCTACTCCCATGAATAAATCAGCCCTTCAGTATTTAAAAAACCATATCACTCGAAACTACTCAATGATGTCTGCATTGAGCGAAAGCGATGCCGAGCAGGAAACATTGCGCTTGTTTGTCGAAACAGTTGAACAAGCTCCGATAGCAATTTCTATCACCGACAAAAAAGCCAAAATTATTTATGTGAATAAAGAATTTTGCCGTGTAACTGGCTATGCACCTGACGATGTGTTGGGTGAGAACGAATCACTGTTATCCGATAAATCCACCCCAAGACAGGTCTATCAAACGCTGTGGCGTACTATTTGTCGTAAGGAAAGTTGGCAAGGTCAATTGGTTAATCGCCATAAATTGGGGCAACGTTATTTAGCGGATTTAACCATCGCGCCTATCGTCAATGCCTTGGGTGTGATTACTCATTATATCGGTATGCACCGCGATATAACGGCATCGCATGAAGTAGAGAAAAAAGTTAGTAATCAAAAATTATTGATTGAGTCAGTGATTAATTCGTCACCGATTGCAATGGTAGTAATTGATGATAACGACCGCGTTGTTTTAGATAATCAGTTATACAAAGCCTTGGTTAGTGATTTGGATAAGAGTGAACCCGCGCATTTTTTTCTGCAATTATTGCGTGATGAAATGACCGAAGCATGGCTGGAGTTACAAAACAATAATCAAGGTTTCACTAATCGAGAATTTAGAGTAGAAACAAAAGGCGGGCAAGGCGCACGCTGGTTTTCTTGTGCGGGTAATTGGTTTGTTGAAAACGAAGTGTCGGCGGATTCTTTTTTTGCCAATAATCAGAAAAAATACCTGATTCTGACGCTGACCGATATTACTAAACAACGTCAGCATATCGAGGCGTTGCATTTACAAACCTTAAAAACCATTATGGCAGAAGATGAGCGCGTGCGTAGCATTCGCGAAACGCTATTAGGTGCCATTCATCAAATTCAAATGCCGATGAATCAAATCAGTGCCGCTGAACAAATTTTGCTCCACAAACGCGATGAAAAAAATATCCACTTGATTAATATTCTGCAACAAATTCAAACATCGGGTAAAAATGCGGTAGCGACCATGCAAGCGTGCATTCCTGTGATTTACCATAGCGCGGAAATGCCTGTGAATCTTAATCAAATTCTGCACGAAGTATTGCTGTTGGAAGAACAAAGCCTATTGACCCATAACATTGACGTGCAATGGCGACCATTAGCCCATTTACCCACTATTTTAGGCTCAGAAAATAGACTACGGATTTTGTTTAAACAACTAATTGATAACGCCATCGACGCAATGATTCAAAGCGAAAACCCGAATAAACAGCTCAGTATTAGCACACAAACCGAAGCCAACTTACTGATTGTGCGTATTAGCGATAGCGGCAATGGTATTCCTTGTGATAAACGCTCAAAAATATTTGAGCCGTTCTACACCACCAATAAAGGTAGCAATACCGCAGGTATGGGTTTGGTGATTGCTAAAGAAATTGTTAGTCAACATAATGGGTTGATTGACATCGATAATGATGTTGAACAAGGGTGCTGCTTTCAATTAAGTTTTCCTCTGCATAAAAGTTCACGGTTGGAGGTGACTCATGTCTGAACGCTTACAACTGATAGAAGCCGAACTCGATACCCTGTATCTGATTAGCCAAGTACTGAATAGTGGTCACGAGTTACAGGAAAAACTGCAAGGTGTATTAGAGATTTTACACAAAAAAGCGGGTATGCGATCGGGTATGATAACACTACGCGAAATCGACAACGACAGCATGATAGTCTGCGCCGTGCATACTAATGGCTTGGGAAAACCCAGCCACCCTATTCGTTATTATGCAGGCGAAGGTTTAATGGGTGCAATTCTCGATGCGGGTAGCACTATTGTGGTTGATAAAGTTGCAGAAGAACCGCGATTTTTAGGACGATTAGGGCTGTATGATCCTGAATTACCATTTATCGGATCGCCCATTTTTTTAGAAAAAAGTGAATTAGTCGGTGTGCTAGCGGCACAACCTGATAACAATCAGTTTTTGGGTGAACGCGCACGTTTTATGGAAATGATAGCGAACCTTATCGCCCAAAGCGTCAAAATGTCTCGTATTATTGAACGCAAGCAACGTGATTTACTCAATGAACGTGATCATCTCAAGCAAGCGTTAATTAAAAATTACGGCTTTGAAAATATCATCGGGCATTCATCGCCGATGCTTAAAGTATTTGATGTCATTCGCCAAGTGGCAAAATGGAATACCACTGTGTTAATACGCGGCGAGTCGGGTACAGGTAAAGAAGTAGTTGCCAATGCCATTCATTTCAACTCTGGGTGTGCTAGTGGTCCATTTTTAAAACTTAATTGTGCCGCGCTACCTGATACGCTGTTGGAATCTGAACTATTCGGTCATGAAAAAGGCGCGTTCAGCGGTGCAGTCGGGTTACGGAAAGGACGTTTTGAACTCGCCAATAACGGCACACTGTTTCTCGATGAAATTGGTGAAATATCTGCGTCTTTTCAAGCAAAATTATTGCGAGTTTTACAAGAGGGTGAATTTGAACGCGTCGGAGGTACACAAACCCTACACGTTAATGTCCGTATTATTGCCGCCACTAATCGCAATCTCGAAGAACAAGTGACCATCGGTAATTTCCGCGAAGATTTATATTATCGGCTCAATGTCATGCCCATCAATATGCCAGCATTGTGTGAACGCAGTGAAGATATACCGCAATTAGCGGAATTTTTATTGGGCAGAATTTCCAAACAACAAGGCGACCGCCCGTTAGAAATCAAAGAAAGCGCGATACGCTTATTAATGAAACATTCGTGGCCAGGTAATGTCCGCGAACTAGCTAATCGCTTAGAACGCGCTGCTATTATGAGTACCAACGGCATTATTGATCGAGATGTGATGGTCAGTACAGGCTTAGAAGACGAAATCGGCAGCGGTATTAGTCAAAAACCGACCGTCAATAATCGCATCATCGATTTTAATGATGAAAACATGGATGATCGTGAACGCGTCATTGCCGCCTTAGAACAAAGCGGTTGGGTACAAGCTAAAGCTGCACGAATATTAAACATGACCCCTCGACAAATCGCCTATCGTATTCAGACGTTGGGCATTACCATGAAGCAGATTTGACCCGCTGATTTTTTGGGCAGCAATTCTCATTATGAAAAACACGCTATGCTTATGACACATTATTTAGAATTGTGAAGGGATTTATTGCTAATGGCTTTCCCATTTGACCCCATAAAAAGACCAGAATCCGTATTAAATCAAAAATCTTTGGTCGCCATGATTAAAAATTAACTCGCCAATCTGACCGATGTCAGAAGCCAATCTGACCGATGTCAGAACAGGAAAAAACAGCCAATACGAGGTGATGTTTCAACACTTTTCAGGACATATTATTAAGCAGCTTTATGCTGACTTTCAAATTCTACAGGCGACAGCTAGCCATTGCTGGAATGGAGTCGTTGTCGGTTGTAGAAGACTTCGATGTAGTCGAAGATGGATTTTTTAGCCGCTTCACGGGTTGCATAGTTTTCATGGTTCACGCATTCGGTTTTTAGTGAGTGGAAAAAGCTCTCAGAGACGGCGTTGTCCCAGCAGTTGCCTTTACGGCTCATGCTTTGCTGGATGCCATGTTTCTTGAGCAGTTTTCGGTGGCTGTCGGAAGCGTATTGACTGCCTCGGTCGGTATGCCAGAGCAAGCCTTTAGCAGGTTTTCGCTTCCAGATTGCCATAATCAGTGCGTCGTTGACCAACTTGGTTTTCATGCGTTCCGCCATAGACCAGCCCACGATTTGCCGTGAGTAGAGATCTATGACCACTGCTAAATACAACCAACCTTCTTGCGTCTCTATGTAGGTGATGTCACCGACGTAGACGTGATTGGCTTGATTTACCTCAAACTGGCGTGCCAATTGGTTAGGTGCATAGGCAGATCGTGTTTAGAATTCGTCGTTGCTTTAAACCGCCGCTTGGTTTTGCATACCAACTGCGCCTCCTGCATGATGCGCCCAATGCGTCGCCGACTCGCGCTATCACCTTGTTTTGCCAATACTGCTTTGAGACGACGCGTTCCATAAACAGCGCGGTTTTGGGTGAACGCGGCGGTAATCACTGTTTGCAGTTCCTTATCTCGCTTGGCTTTGTGACTTTCAATCGCTGTCGTCCACACATAGTACGCGCTACGGCTGACAGATAGCACGGAACATAATAATGCCACACTATAATCCACACTCTGCTCCAGAATCCATGCGTACTTCACCGTATTTCTTTGGCAAAGTACGCTGCTGCTTTTTTTAATAAATCGCGTTCCTCCGTCAAACGCGCAACGTCTTTCTTTAATCGTTTCAGCTCATCGTATAAATGCTCATCGGTTCGCACTGCCTTATCAGGCTTACAGTAGCGGCTATACTGATAAACCCAGTCAAACACCTCCAGCAAAGCTGGAGGCTTGATGATGTGAACCGCTCAAAGCGGGTTGTGAATGTGTACCACCTAAAGGTGGTGTTCTC
>JBAXNR010000059.1:0-27620 GCA_037133675.1 Methylococcales bacterium | reverse complement strand
CTTTCAATGCTCCATTTAATCGCCAGTGGCGTTGTTGCCCACAGTAAAATGACACCGAGATAGGCTAAAGCAATACGCATTAGATAGCCCGACTTATAAGACTAATAGTTATCACAAAGCTCCCGTATTTTTTAACAGCTTGAAAATAGCGTCTGCCAGACGTTGATAACCTTGTGCGTTAGGATGCACTTGGTCTGATTTTAACTCACGGTTAGAGATAATCTCAGGCAAAGATTGTAAGTCAATCGGCACGTTTTCAGCCTCAGCCACTTGTTGATAAAGTGGGTCGCTCTCTAACGAAGACAATCCAACCGCAGAAAATAGTTCAAGAGCAGGTACACCCAACATCACGACTTTAATAGTCCGTTTTTTCGCCTCAGCAATCATTGCTGTTAGATTAGCGACGGTTTGTTCGTGCGGAATTTTGCGTAAAATATCATTGCCTCCATGAATCAAAATCAGCAGTTTCGGCTGCTCCTCGTCTAACACAGCGGGCAACCGCTTCAAACCATCGGCACTGATTTCACCTGCCACACCCGCATTGATGACAGGATGAAAACTCAGTTGTGCGAGAACACTGGGGTAACTTCGCGCTTTATCGGCATTCGTGCCATACGTCAGGCTGTCACCAAACGCCAGAATGACTGCATCAGCAGGGAGTTTGTCAAATACCTTTTCCGATTTGCTACAGGCGGTTAATAGGATGAGTAAAATAAGCAGTAAGGTTTTTTTCATGAAGGTGGGAGGTATTTATATCCCGTTTCCAAATTCCAGAGACTGTAAAAGTATCCAGAGCTTAGGAACGAGAAAGAATATTGGGGTTCACTTAAGGTTCAAGCAATCAATCACTTTCAATATCTAAAGACGGACAAACCTGTTGTAGTAATGGCAAATAAGTGTTTTTCGTTTGAAACGTAGAACATACTTCATTCCATTTTTTGTTAAGTAAATTAAGAATTCGATGTCTATCAATCAGCAAACAACCTGCGATTTTATGCGTAGCTACCCAGCTTCCTGTTGCTTCACGATAACTTATTGGAATGAACATTAAATTATCGGGTTCGTTTAATAAGGTAAATAGTCCTTTAAATTTTATGGGATGTGCCTCCAGTGTTTTAGTTAACCATTCTGTTTCCTGTGCGCCACATTGACCTACAATATTGTATGAACCCACCGCACCATCATCAAAATTGTGAACAGCGATTAAATCCAATCCATAGTCACCAGAGCTACTGAGTTTGGCTATTTCAGTTTCAACAATATTATATCCGCCCATTTCTTGGGCAAGTTTTTTCATAGCTAACCGAAGGTCAGTACCGTAGTGATTTCGTCTATCATCGGAATTGGCATCAAAAATTCTGACTACCGCATTTTCACCTGATAAAACCTGCAAAGCTTCACGGCAAATTTGTGTGAATGCTTTGGCAGCGTATTGGCGAAAACCATCATTTTCAAATGACCGCAATCTTGAACAAACTAATAGGAATAAATAAAGACACTGTTTATCGGTACGCTGTCCTACTTTCCACAGTAGCTGGTCATTTTTGACAACAAAAGGATAAAATTCAGCAAATACACTTTGTCGATATTCTAGCTGTGTCCAGCAATCTTCCAGTGTGTTATCAGGTATGTAATCCTTATCTAGCTCATCCAAATCATGAGGCATTTCTTTCCACAAATGCTCTAGTTTCGCCTGTGATAAATCATCGTTATTATCATAATGAACAGCGAGTATTAATTCAGCGAAGTCAGCAAATAAATGGGGTTGTGATTTTTGATGCAAAACGCCGAGATCAAAAGTCATCGTCTTTATCAACCCTTTTATCTTTAAGCGTTTTACCTATTTGTTTTATTGAGTTATTCAACTCGCGTGCTAATTCCATTGCAACTTCGTCATAATCAACATTAGCAACCAATCCTGCAGCTTGTTCTAACGCACTTTGTGCTGTGTAAAGTGAACTGATGAAATCATCATTGACACCTGTCGTTAAGCGAAAAGCGTAAGCAAGCGAACTATTATTTCTCATTGCAGCTAATGCTTTAGGTGTTGCGATAACTTTACCTAAATCACTTAACTGTCTTGAATCGCTAACGACTTTTTTACCATCTTTTTTCTCAAATAGCCAACGAGTCAACTCTTCGATTTCAGATTTTTTGAGTACATTTGAATTAACAATTGGATCAGTTGGTGACAACTGAAATTCAGTTGATTCTGGAAATAAATCAATTTGTGGCTGAGGTACTTTTGTAACCGAACCGACAAATTCAGCAATATGTTCATTAGCCAGTGCAGTCGATAACACTGAAAACTTAATAGATTCTTCACCTAAATCTTGAATATCAAAAAAACCATTATCTTCAATAACTGTATAGACAGCCAACGCATCTAAACTACGTTTAATGGCATCTTTGCGGCTACCAATGGTACGCGCTACCAGACTATAACGCTCAGCAACGGGTTTTGTTGAATTAGTTAAATCAAAAAGCTGTTTTAGGTATTTCGCTTTTGCTAAAGGTTGCCATTCCTCTATACCTGTAATATGACGGAAGCCTAGATAAGGCAAAACTTCAGCACGATTAGCTTGAATGACAACAGGTATTTTTTCAGGTTTGTATTCAGCATCTTGTGATATAGCACACATTTGTGAACTGGGTTTATCACATTCTGCTGGATTATGCAGTAGCTTAACTGCGGTTAAGCGGCGATTACCCTCGATAACAATATATTCATCTGATTTTTTGGGATGTGGATAAACCACCAGCGGCTCACCTGCAAAAAAATCATTTGTGCCAATGGCATTCATTAAATCTTCGATGGCGGTAGACTTTGCAATCCAAGTCAAAATACCTTTAGCTGTTCTCTGTACATTGCTAGGCAATCTAGGATTATCTATATCCAAATGTAGCTTTTGATAATCAACGTTCTCTATGCGATTGGTATTAGCCATGAATATTCAATTCCTTGCCATTTACAAGTTTCATTTCGGTAATGTTAGGTTGGGTTGACAAAGAAGCCAACGCAACCTATAAAAATAATCCTTATGCCCAAAGCCAAGGATAACTCTGCTTATGTTGTACTTCGTAAGCGTCGATTTTGTCAACGTGTTTCAGCGTCAAACCAATATCATCCAAGCCGCTTAATAAATTACCTTGACGGAATGGATCGATTTCAAAGGTGAAGCTGTTACCTGCTGGCGTAGTGACTTGGCGATTTTCTAAATCAACAGTGAATTTCACGCCTTCGTTCACGGCGATTTCTGCCATTAACGCATCGAGTTGTGCTTGGCTGACGATAATTGCCAGAATGCCATTTTTAAAACAGTTGTTGTAGAAAATATCGGCGTAGCTGGTGGAGATGATGGTGTTGAAACCATAATCGGCAATTGCCCACGGTGCGTGTTCACGCGATGAGCCACAACCGAAGTTATCACCTGCAACTAGAATTTTCGCGCCTTTGAACGCGGGTTTGTTCAGTTCAAATTCGGCGTTGTCGCTGCCGTCATCGTTATAACGCCAGTCGTGGAACAGGTGGACACCAAAGCCAGAGCGTTCTACTTTTTTTAGAAATTGTTTAGGAATGATTTGGTCGGTATCGACATTGCTACGGTTCATTAACGCGGCAATGCTTTCGTGTTTTGTGTAAGGTTGCATAGTTTCTCTGTCCTTATAGTTTGCGAATATCAACAAAATGACCAGCGGCGGCGGCAGCGGCTGCCATTGCAGGTGATACTAAATGGGTTCTGCCGCCTTTACCTTGACGACCTTCAAAGTTACGGTTTGAGGTAGAGGCACAACGTTGTCCTTTGCTGAGTTCATCGCCGTTCATGGCTAAACACATGGAACAACCTGGTTCACGCCATTCCCAACCTGCATCAATAAAGATTTTATCTAAACCTTCTTTTTCAGCTTGTTCTTTAACGTGGTAAGAACCAGGAACAACGATAGCGGTTACACCGTCAGCCACTTTTGTGCCTTTTGCCACTTCTGCGGCGGCACGGAAATCTTCGATACGTCCGTTGGTGCAAGAACCGATGAAAACGTAATCAATTTTGATGTCAGTAATCGGCATATTAGCGGTTAAGCCCATATAGGCTAACGCCGATTCACAGGCTTTGCGTTTGCCTTCATTGTCGAAACTTTCAGGCGCGGGTACGTTGGCATCGACACCGATAACTTGTTCGGGTGATGTTCCCCATGACACTTGTGGCGCAATATCAGCGGCATTCAAAGTAATGACGGTATCAAATTCTGCACCTTCGTCACTGGGTAAACTTTTCCAGTAAGCCAAGGCTTGTTCCCATAGTGCTTCTTTAGGTGCAAATTCTTTGCCGTTCAAATATTCGTAGGTTTTTTCATCAGGGGCAACAAGACCCGCTCTCGCACCTGCTTCAATCGCCATATTGCATAGCGTCATGCGTCCTTCCATACTCAATGCTTTAATCGCATCACCTGCGTATTCGATAACGTGACCTGTACCGCCAGCGGTACCGATTTTACCGATAATGGCTAAAGCAATGTCTTTCGCGGTGCTGTATTTAGATAATTCACCGTTGACTTGCACCAGCATGGTTTTGGATTTTTTTTGTGGCAAGGTTTGGGTTGCCATAACGTGTTCGACTTCGGAGGTGCCGATACCAAACGCTAATGCACCAAACGCGCCATGTGTAGCGGTGTGACTGTCGCCACAAACCACCACCATACCTGGATGCACAAAGCCATGCTCAGGCACAACCACATGAATTACACCGTTATTTGGGCTTTTCATGTCGTATAAATTCAAGCCGTTTTCCAGACAGTTTTCTGCCATTGTTTCGATTTGTTTTCTGGCAATCAAATCAGCAATCGGTAGGTTGCGGTTTTTAGTTGGTACGCAATGATCCATCGTCGCTAAAATGCTATGCGGATTACGGACTTTACGACCTGAGATTTTCAAACCTTCAAAGGCTTGTGGGCTGGTGACTTCGTGCATTAGATGACGGTCAACATAAATTAATGGGGCTTGACCTTCGACATCGACGACAAGGTGACTGTCCCAAATTTTTTCGTACATGGTTTTTTTCATGATAATTCCAAGGTGTATTGCTCGCTCTCTATGGAGCGTAGGGCGGTGTTACGGTGTAAAAACCGTTATTGTACATTGCTAGGTATGCTGTGCAAAATAGCGACAACATGACAGCCACTCCTTAAAAGGACTGGTAGTCATTAAACCAACATCTCTGTTGTTCATTTCTAGCAGAGTGTGACAAAATCAGCTCTCAAATTGCTGTCCAACTCATTAACATTTACCCAAACCAAAGCCCATGATTAATGTCGAACATTTGATTTTTGAATACCCTAACCTCAGGGCGTTGGATGAGGTGTCGTTTCATATTCCACAAGGCAGTATTACCGCGTTGGTGGGTCCTAACGGTGCGGGTAAAACCACGCTGTTGCGCTGTATGGCTGCCTTAGAACAACCTGTCAGCGGTGATATTCGTATTAATAATATTGATGTGTTAGAGCATCCGCGTGAATGTCATCGTATCATTGGCTATTTATCGGATTTTTTTGGATTGTATGATCGTTTAACGGTGCGCCAATGTCTACATTATGTAGCACGCGCTCAAGGCATCGCACAAGAAGATTGCGCGACTGCTATCGCTAGAGTTAGCAAAGGTTTACATATTACCGACCGTTTGGATGTGTTAGCGGGAACATTATCTCGTGGTTTACGTCAACGGGTTGCGATTGCCCAAGCGATTATTCATTCGCCACGAGTCGTGTTGTTGGATGAACCTGCGTCTGGTTTAGACCCAGAAGCGCGTCATGAACTTGCGGAATTATTTTTGGAATTACAACAACAGGGCATGACTTTGTTGGTGTCCTCGCATATCCTCGCAGAATTAGAAGCCTATAGCACTGATATGTTAGTGTTACGCGAAGGAAAAATTATTGAACAAGTGACGATTAAAGCCCACGCCCACGCACAAGATTTTAAACTGGTATTGGCAAGTCCTGTCGAAAATCTTGCCACACTCTTGCAACAAATCGATAAAATAAAACTTTTAAAAAATGAATACAATCAAACCGTGTTGCTACAGGTACAAGGCGATAGCCTGCAACAACATGAGTTATTAAAAAACCTGTTAGCTCAAAATCTACCTGTTTGCGAATTTGCCAAAATCACCAGCAATTTGCAAGATACTTATTTAGAAACCATTAGGCACCGCTCATGAATCTTAATCCTGAATTTCAACGTCAGCTTCAGTTAGAATTTTCACAAGCGCGGCTTATTGGTGTACCGCTGATTTTAGGGGTTATTTTTGCCCTGACTTATATTATCGATGACTATCAGTTTGCCAGCGTCACCACACGAAGCGCGTTAGGTTTATTTTTGCTGATGGTATCATTTTGGGGAGCGCGACAAGCGGTGGACAGTGTATTGGAAGAGCAACGTAGTCATACTTGGGATACCCAACGCCTATCTGCATTAAATCCGTGGACAATGATACTTGGTAAACTATTGGGTAGTACCCTAGTAGTTTGGTATGGCGGCGCGATTTGTTTGATCATTTATGCCATATCCGCCCCCAATGCTAATAATTTTATGTGGGTTTGTAGCTACGCTATCACTAGCGGCTTATTGGTGCAGAATTTGAGTTTATTGCTGAGCTTGTGTGCCTTGCGTAAAGGGCAGATAAACAGTAATTCAATTATTATCGGCTTGGCAATATTGGCAGCATTTACCATCGGTTCTTTTATTATGCCGTTATCGGAAGATCGGCAAAACATACAAAATGCAGTTGATGTTAGTTGGTACGGTCTAAATACCTCCGTACGGTCTTTAAGCTTAGTCAGTGTCTTTCTTGCTTTGTTCTGGTGTGTGGTCGGTAATTATCGACTCATGGCACAAGAATTACGCATACGCACCTTGCCGTGGGTGTGGCTGTCTTTCGCGCTGTTCCTTATCTTTTATATTGGCGGCTTTATACCCGCAGAAAAATTTGGCGATTATTTTTACACTGTCGCTTTCAGTATCTGTTTAACCCTGAGTTATTTTGCGGTGTTTACCGAACATCATGAGCCTATGCGTATTAAACGCTTGTTCACTTATATTACACAAGAAAATTGGTGGCGCAGTGCAGAAGAATTGCCGTTATGGTGTGTCACCTTTGTATTAGCGGTTTTAGTGGCGATACCTCTGTCATTTACCCATCCAGCTGATATTGAAGAGCTACACATTTACCCGCTGACTATTTTATTGTTATTACTTAGAGATATAGGGATTTTTCTATTTTTTAATTATGGCAAAAATCCACAACGGGCGTTTGGTTTGACCTTGCTATCGTTAATATTACTGTACGGTGTTTTTCCAAGCATATTCACAGCCGCCAAGTTAAATGGCATGGTAGTGCTATTTTTCCCGTTAATCTCAGATAGCATGGTACTTTCTATTTTTTGTATGAGTTTACAAAGCGCGTTGATTTGGTATTTGCTGTACAAACGTTGGCTAGAAAGTGTTTAACCGTAAGCATTTACTATCTTGGAGTCGCCTATTTAAACTCCAATTAGCTTTAGGATTTATTTAAAATTTGGTATCCTTACCAACATTTCAGCCGATTGCTTGACTTAAAAAATAGCCGCCAACGTTATTATTTGAACACAATTGAAAGCTACTTGTAGCCAAGGAAAATTGTAATGCCTGATCCCATTAAAGATAGTCGTATTCCCACAAAATGGTTTAATAGCACCCTGAAAGTATTGGGCGAGATTGAAAGTTCAGTACAATTAATCAACGTCGTCACGGACATCAAATTGCAACTAGGTTTTAACAGTATTGCTTATGGCTTTGTAGTACCGAATAATTTTAGGAGTGAGGATTTCTACATTTATTCAGACGCTTCCGAAGAATGGAAAAAAACCTATAGCCAATATGAATACTGGAAAATAGATACTCGAATCATTACTGCGCGTCAGCGGATTATTCCATTTCGCTGGAGCGACCTTCCTCATCGAGCGGACTTTATTTCCAGCGAACTTATGATTGGTATTTACGATGGCATCACTATACCCGTACATGGTCCCAATAATTTTTTTGGTTTTTTGCATTACACTTTTCGCGTTGACCAAAAAAAGATAACGAGTTGGCTACAATATATTCAGCCTTATATCGTGCATTTGGCGCAACATATCACCGAAGCTAAGTGCGATTTGATTCAAAAAGGTTTGCTATCGCCCTTGCTCTACAATGTTTCAAAAAATAATTCTATTGTACTGAGCGGTCAACAACGGAGGTGTTTGGTTTGGGTTGCCGAAGGAAAAAGTACCGAAGAGATTTCCTCGATTCTCAACATTTCTGTTTCCACTGTCAACAAACACCTTGATTGCGCGTCTAAATTATTGAATACCAATAGCCGCGCCCATGCGATAGCCAAAGCAATAGATGGTAAATTAATCGGTTTGGAGTACAAGAAAAATTCCAACCTTTTCTATTTTTAATAGCTCTTGTGGATAGTGGTGCAATCTTGAACATACGCCACTCATTGATAATAAGCTTACCGACAGTATTACGGTTTAATCATCTCTTCGTATTCATGAATTACCGCATCTGGACTGCCGAATCCTTCTAAGCGTAGCCACGGTTTATTGGGTTTTGCCCGCATAAAAATGACAGCAGAATGATTCATTTTGTCACCACCATAGACATTAAAGGCTTTTTGAATGGCGATACTGGATTCCAGTGTGCCTGTATAAAAATCCCACTGCGCTCCCGAATTAAACTTTTTACCATAATCGATGAGTGTCGCAGGGGTATCATTTTCTGGATCGATGGAAATCGACACCAAATGAAATTTTTGCCCGTTTTTAGCTAATCTAGTCTGCACTTTTGAAAGTGTGTGACTAATCATCGGACAAATTGCCGAACAAGAGGCAAAAACAAAACTCAATACCACAGGACGACCATCATCTAATTCTTTAATAAACGATAATTTTTTACCATCCTGACGCACCACACTAACATCTGGCAGAACATAATTGCCTGTGGAACGCGCAAACTCTGCTGGCGATTCTTCCGCCATTAATGGCAATGGCAAACAAAACCCTGCCAAGAAAAAAATCAGAGTGACGACAATTCGTTGGTATTGAGTAAAGTAATTCATAATATTTTCAGCAGCCTTTAAATTCATCGTAATTAGTCGTATGTATAAAACACGTCATTCTGGAAGGGATGCCAGAATCCAGTCACAGGGATGTGTTGAATGTGATGCCATCCTTGGCACTGGATTCCAGCATCCATGCTGGAATGACGATAGTCTGGCTTGAACATTATAGTCATGCTGATTTTTTGTTAGGAACTTATTCAAAAAAGTTAGGGTACAATCCAATCAGATTCTGCCGCCAGTTTTCCGTCTTTGTCATAATGGACAATATAAGCCCCTTTGGACGCAAAGCGTTGATTAACGCCTAAGCCAAGACGCGGGTAAATACTGCTACTGTGTTGGTGTATTGCCGCACCTGTTTTACCGCGCATTTGCCGCTCACGGACTTGTTGTTCTGATTTCATAGACTCGCTACGACCCAACATGCTTTCAGCTCTTTCCACTAAATAATCTCGATAAAGATTATCTAACATTTCGGATAATGTTTCAGTCAAAAACTCGACAGCAAAAAAGGCATTGGCTTGTAAATATTCATCGACAATAGGCAGTTTTTTCATTGCTATCCATGCGTGGAAGTTGGTTAAATTAGACTGCCGTTCAGCGGGTAATTCGTAAGGATAAAGCAGGTGGGCATTAGTACGCCACGTTTCTGGAATCGCATCACCTGCCAATTCGCCCGAAAAATAGCTCGTTTTAATGCTAGGTGGTGCAACTTTACCTAGCTCAACTAAATCATTACCACGCAACCAAAACATCAACACATCGTCAGCCTTCAATTCGCCTAGTGATTGCGCTGAAATCGCTTCACCTTCTTTGATGATTCTATCTTCTGTCGCTATGCCCGCTTTGCTTAATAAATCAGCTAAGCGTTTTGCTGCTTCGGTAGCGGCGGTATCATTACGATGAATTTGCACGACTCTTTTGGGTTTGGTTTCGCCTAGCGTTTTAGCTAACACATCCGCTTCTAACAGTACGCCTCTTGAGAAATATAGTGAATAAAACGATTGTGTGGTGACAGGAACAGGTACGTTAGGAAACCAGCAAGGAATATGATTGCTTTCACAAAAATCATGCACAGGTTGCCAAGTGCTATTAGATACACCAGACAAAACCGCAAACACAGGCTGCGCTTTGAGTTTTTCATTTAGCTGAACCGTCCAAGTGTCTGGTGTGCCTTGTAATTCCCAAACCTGCAAATCCCATTTTCGTTCAGTCCCTAGTACCATTTCTGCTGCCGATGCCATGTGCCGACGACCTGTCTTTTTTGAAGCCGTTGCCGTACCGCCATTTTTTTGGGTAACAGACAGTTGCAGCGTGTCTATCAATGCTTTTCGACGATTTGCATCAACATCGGGGGTGATAATCGTCGCCAAGTGTATGGTTTCTGCATCAACACCTGCCGACCAATTGATTGAAAGCTGTTGTAAATAAGCAGTCAGTGCTTCCATATCGTTCTTATCAAGTGCGTAATTAGGCATTAACGCCAGCATTTTTCGCCCTGCATTATTGTTACCCGTGGCAATCGCAGTTGCTAAACTTCCTGCATTGTATGGAGGATGGATTTGATTGAATTCCTTACCACTGCGTGGATCCATATTGGAAACTTGCGCCTCATCTGGCTTGAATAGATAGTTACCTGTGATGGGTTCTATCAAAGTATCGCCTTCCACTGCCCCCATACCACTGTGGCGATGACAATGGATGCAAGCCGCCTGCTCTCCCTTAAGTTCGACATTGCCAGAGCGCGAACCTTCCAGTTCTTTGCCTGATCCCAAAATACCTTCTTGATAGATGTGCTGTCCTTGCTCTATTAAATTGGCTGTCTCTGCTGTTGGTGTTTCTGCTAATACAGCGGGTGGAAAAAATACCAGCATACTTAAAATAGCCGTGGTGCGAGTAAGAAACAAGAAATGACTTTTTAACATGGGAAATTCCTAGAGACAGCATTCATTGAATAATGGACAAGCCTTGAATAGGCGAAAATGTATAGCTTATTTTTTTATGCTCAATAATTCTACATCAAACGTTAGCAGTTCGTTTGGACCAATGTCAGTACCCACGCCTCTTTCACCATAAGCGGCTTTAGCTGGAATAAATAACTGCCATTTAGAACCTACGGGCATCAATTTTATCGCCTCTTTCCAACCAGCAATCAGTGCTGCCAATTTAAGAGTGGCTGGTTTACCAGCTTCGCTGGCATCAAATTCGGTACCATCTAACAGCGTTCCCCGATAATTGACTTCGACCATATCGGAATCAATAGGCTTTTCACCCGTACCCGCTTTAATAATTTTATACTGAACACCGCTGGGCAAGGTCACTACACCCTCTTTTTTACCATTTTCAGCTAAGAAGTCATCGGATTTTTTTCGATTTTTAATGCCTTTGTCTTTTTGATTGGCTGCCATATTACGGCGCAATTCTCCTTGAAAACCTGTCAATACCGACTTAAATTCCTTTTCTGTCATTTTAAGTTTGGCACCCGCTATCCCATCAGTCAGACCTTGAATAAAAACTTTCTGGTCGATGGTCACACCGTCTTTCTTGAAATTTCTGCCAACCGACGCGCCAATGGCATAACTGATAGCATCACTGTTAGACTTGAAACCAGCAATTGATGATTGCGGGGTTTCAGTTGCTGGTTTTTCATCGACAGCTTTTTGTTCAGTAGTAGCCTTTTGTTCAGCAGCGACAGGCTTTTTTGTAGCAACAGCTTGTTGGGACAGTAAAGCCGCTACAACAATGAAACTTAAATGTAATTTATTAGAGTACATAGTGTCTCCTAGAGACAAAAATAAAAAAAGTAGGATAATCCCCGAAAACTGGGTCGTTAAGAAGTTTACAACAATTTGGAATTTAGTGTGACTTAATCAATAAGACGCTCACTATGGCTACTGCGGATTGAAACACCAACATTTAACACTTTTAAGCACTAGGATCAAGCATAAAGCCTGACCCTAGTAACCCCCCACGAGAAGGGCGGAGTTTATTTACAAACGATTAATGCGCTGAACGGTCACCAGTGTGATGTGATTTTTGTGGCTGCGTAGTCGCTGGAGCAGGTTGTGTATTGTTAATGTTAGAGCGGATTGTCAGTAGTAGGTGAGCAGAATCTACTTGAGCCGCAGTGATTGGCGTACCTTGTGCGGCTGGTGTAGTCGATACTGAAAAATTACCACTGACATCAACCGTTTGACCTGCTTGTGTTAATTTGCCAAACACCAGTCCCTTCATAATATAGGTCACTTGACCACCCGTGACTTCACTGCCAAAAGAGACTTTGGATAGTTGTCCATCAACAATGCTTGCTCCATCGTTGTATTGTAGATCACCACTGGTAAACCGTGCTGTGCCACCCGTTATATCGCTACCTTTGGCGGCTGAATTGGTGTGCAAGGTAATGGGATTTCCTGTTAAGGTGATTTCATTTTGGGCACTGACGGCGAAAGTTCCAGTTTCATTTGCACCCGCCGCAGGGTCTGGTAATGCAATCGGTTGTGCTTGAACAGTGGCTACGGCTAACAACATCAGTGTCGCAGTAGCCAGTTTTTTCATTGTTGTTTTCATGATTTTAATCTCGTATTCGTTGTGATTAATGCAATCGGTTGGTAACACTTAGGTTTTGCTTTCCAGTTCCTCATCCTTTCAAGAGAGAGGATGAGGATGTTTGGAGTAGGTTGCGGTGATATACCGCAACCTACCTACTACTTAAGGGATAGCAATGGTAGAGGTGTTAGACGCTACGACCGCTGGGGCAATGACTGCTGAGTTGACTGCGAGTACACGGTAAGTGTAGTTGACAACCGTCGCTGGTGTGTAACCTCCGATGTTATGTGTTGCTGTAGTCGCATTACCTGCAACAGTCGTGCTAACGTTGCTCCAAGTAGTACCGCCGTCGGTGCTAAATTGAACTGTATAGGTCGCATTGTTGTTCGCTGTGTCAGTCCAGTTAATGGTGACTGCTGTACCTGTACGAGTACCGCGAGTGTTGACCGCTGCTTTCGACAGTGTTGTCAACGTTGCCGCCGCTGGTGCTACAGTGTCATTCAAGCTTGCAGTAGCAGATGATGATCCAACAAGTGTGGTCACAGCAGTTCTGCCAGTGCCAGTTGTTTGCATCACATTCACACGATACAAGGCGTTTAAGCTATTGGCAGCAGCAGTAGCACCTAAACTGACATTTGCTGATCTAGCATTAATCGCGTTACCAGTCGATATATCCGTCCAAGCACCGCCGTTATTAGATACTTGTACTGAAAAACTCAAGCCTGTTGTGCTACCAGAAGCCGTATAAGCCCAGTTTACAGTCGCTGTTGTTGACCCTGTTCTTTGTACGGCAACACTACTTGGTACATTCGCAGCAGCAGGTGCAGTAACGGGTGCAGCGGTTGTATAATTAACCGTTACAGCAGCACTGTTACCAGCCGCGCCAATCGCAGTCACTCTGTACTGATAAGTCGTACCAGCCGTTAATGCTGTCGTATCAGTGAACTTGTTCGCATTCGCCACGGGTGCAGCACCGAGTAAGGGTAATGCAGTCGCTGTCAAGTTAGTGAATGCACCTACCTTATTGCCTGTTAGCGTTGCACGTTCAACTTTGTAGGCATACTCAGTCGTTGCATTATCAGTCCAATTCAGTAATGCGCCAGTTCCACTAGCAACTGCTGTCAAGAGTGTTGGTGCAGCAGGCACCACTTCTTTTACAATAAACTTCACAGGACGCATAAAGTCGTTTTCTTCGTGTCCTAAGATATGGCAGTGCCAAACGTATTCCCAACCGTAGTCAGCAACTTGGTTAGTCACTGTTGCAGGAGCACCTGTGTTAGGATCAACTTGCGTGAAGCCAACATTAGCGTTTAATGGTTGCGATGGATCCATACGGCGTGAACTTATTGGCAGACCAAAGGCATTGCTTGGGACTGCTGTAATACCATCCGCCGCTTTATTTCCACTTAGAACAGGTTTTTTAGCACGAACTGCAACCACAATGTCTTCCAACGGATTCATTTTAATGGTTTCTTTCCAGCCGAATTCATCGCCATGAGGTGCTTTAATGGTGCCATCCCAACCGATACGGTTAATCACTTGCAAGTTGACTAAATGGAAATGCACAGGGTGAGCATCGACACCGTTATGGGTTATTTTCCAGAACTGGGTTTCACCATCAGCGACTGTTTCAGTCACAGGATCAACAAAGCCTAATGGAATGGTGGTTTGTGTTAAGGCACTGGTAAACGGTAATTCAACCCCTAAGGTGGCGTTCATACGACCATAAGCAGGATCAAATAACTCTTGAATCGCTTTGCTCTGCACATAAACACTGACGTTAGCACCCGCTGGCGATGTCACCAAACCGTTACCTTGAGGGGCAATTGTTGATGCTGGCGTGGTAGTCGGTGCCTTTGGCGTTTTTTGTTGAAGAGCAACGGCAGTCGCACACGTCGTTGTACTATTACAAGAGTATGCAGGTAATGTTGGATAATTCACTGCGGTTGGTGCGGGTAAATAAGTAATCGCTTCGGGTGCAGTAAACGTTACCCCAGCATACTTGCTTAAATACACAGTACCTGTGTAGATGCGTTGGTTATTTCTAGCCGCAGTCGCCGTAGCGATAGCAGGGAAAGCAGTATTATATTCTGGCTGAGGCACGACTGGCATTGCCTGTACATTGGCATACGCTTTCGGCAAATTAATAGCTAAATTGTTAAAGGTTGCTGGAGGAAGGGTAGGATCAACATAGCCGCTTGGGGGGGTCGCTGTGCCAGATACCACAATCTGCATAATAGTGCGGGTGTTAGGACCAAAACCAGGCATCGTGTTAGGTGAACCACCCACGCCAGTTTGATCACCTTCGCCAGTAAAATAATCGATACGCGGATCAGAGGCAGGGTTAGGTGCAGGGGCATCGTTATACAAAATCAATGTTTGACCCGCATAATTGGTAAAGTCGATTACTGTGTCAACACGTTCGGCTGGACCCATATACAGACCACGCTCTTGTACGTTAAGTACCGTGACACTGCGTTTGTTGTATTCATAGTTCAGTGGTGTAGAAGGAATATCCAACGGCGCGGCTAACAAGCCCGCTTCGTTACCCACTTGTACGATGTGTGGACCTGCTGTCGCAGGATCAGGCGCACCTTGGGGGAACATACCGCCCACTAACATACCCCAACCTGAACCAGCAACACCGCCTGTTGATGGAAAACCTTGGTAGCCATCGGCTGTATAAGGTGTTTTTGGAGCAACGTAACTGGCATCAAAATTAACCATCTTGACCTCGGTACAATCCGTAGCAGATGGTTTGGTAGCTGGCTTAGCAGGTGTAATAACAGTACCATCAGAAGCAAGAACAGCAGCAACAGCATCATTGCGTGTGCTCACACCATCACACACGGTTGGAGCTTTGGTTGGATCAAGCGGATTAACAGGATCAGTGGTATTTTTGTCCGCAGCAAGATACAAACCTAAGTTGACAAAACGGTCATTAGCAGCGTTTAAAATGCGGAAACGATAAGGTTTAGGATCAACTGTCATGGTTGGATAAGCCATACCGTTGACGAGTGGGGTATCCATGTAAGCTTCTGGCGTAGTCGATACGTTGCTCAGTTTTACTGTAGAAGCAGTTGGTGCAGGTGTAGCAACCGCATTCATCTCACCCGTTGGCAAGTCATAAGTTGACGCAAATACGGGCCAAAACCAACTACCCCAATCCCAACGACCTGGACCATTAGTACCATCGAAAGAGTTAGGATCTTGGTTAGTTTCATAAACGTGTGGATACCATAAATCGCCTTCTTGCGCCATTGCTGTATTCCACTTAGCATCCTGCATAGCGATATTTTTAGGCACAAAGGTTTTGTCTTGAATAACCAGTACCTTTTGATCAGCAGGTAAACCAGCCAAATTTTCACCCGTACCAGGTAAGTCAGTGATCATATAGCCTGCTGCCATACCAGCATAGACATTCAAACGGGTAAGACCTAAGCTATGATCGTGATAGAACATCAAACGACCACTCAATCCGTTTGGATAGTAATAAGTTGCGGCACCAGCACCTGGATTAGGCATATCAGGTACGTTTTTAGCACCAACACCACGCGCCATAGACTTTGTTTCAGCGTTAGTGTTAGCACTGAGTGCTATTTCATCAGCCGCAGGTAATATCCATTGATGCGGTGTACCATCGCTTATCCAAGGGTTATCACCGCCGTGTAAGTGAAGTTCTGCACGGTTTTTGCCGTATTTAGTAACACCATCTGGACCCAGTCCTGCACCTGTAATGGTTTCATCGACAGGTAATTTTAAATCACCCGCTGTACCCGCAGGTAGCAGGTTGTAAAATTTGATACGCACGGGTCTGTTATGTTGTGCCACAATAACAGGGCCTAAATAAGACGGTGTACCAACTGCCGTCACTGTAATCGCTGAACCCGTCGCTTGAGGCACAGTATAAGGTGTACCACTCGCAGAGATGTTCAGAGGCTGACTTTTATCGGCGGCATTTGAAATGACCTGTACATAACCGCGTAAGGTGGTTGCTTTTGCCAAATCAGTGTGCATTCTTTGGCTGTATTCAACTACCGCAATTTCGTAATAATCTGAACCTGGATAAGTCGTTGTATCAGGAGTCGCTGGAGCAAGTGTAGGAACGGCATCAACGAATTTACGCAATGCTGTACCTGAGTCACAGTTAGCGGTTGTTGCAGAAATTGCAGACTTTGGTTGTACTACTGTGCTTGAGTTAAAAGCACCTGTAGCGGGTGGCGTGGAGTCAAAACAATCTGCATTGATTGCATCACTAGGGAACAAACCCGATGGGCTATTCGCATAATAGGTCGGCACTTTAATGGCAGCACCCGTTGGATCCATACTGTCGCCCCAACCAGAACCAGCGTGTGCTACTTGTAGTCCAGCAGATGAAGCCAGAGCTATTGCGATTGCTAAAGACGAGCGATGCCGTCTGAAAATATTGTTATTCATAATAAAACCCTTCTCGTAGTTTTAGTTTTTGACACTGATTGCGTCTTGTAACTAATGTTAAAAATCTTGATAACCTTTGTGTGACATTAACGCAGTCACCCTCGGTAGTCCGACCTTCCAAACGTCTTCGGATTCGCAACTTTCTGCCCCTAACTTACGATAGGTTTAGCTTTAAACTTAAAGGCACTCCAATAACACCACTAAGCCTTTAAAAACACAATTTTTAATTTAAATTCAATGTGTTAAAGCCGTTAAATCTGCTTTAACAACTTGGTTATAGTTTAATAGCAACACGCTGTAGCCACAATGGAACGATCATTCATTATTGGCTTTTTTTTACAAAAAAAATTATTCGTAACTAATTGAAATATAATGATAATTTATGTAAATAAGAACGTTTTAGATTGGTATATTTAAATATACAAAATGACGTAAATAATGCAGTCTAAAAACGGAACTACATCACAGTTAATGATTAGAATTTTGGAGCGATTGGTAAATTGATAATGAAGGAGGGGTAGTCTGAAATCAAAAAACATATTTTTGATTTTCTTTGTTACGAAATTACGTTGATTTTTACCACTAAGCTTTTATCAATTAGTGGCGTGTATTTTGGAGTGCAAGCTCTGCTTGCAAAGTTAGGCAAAGCCTGACGGTAATAAGTTCATAGTAATAAATTCGGATGTATAAAAAACGTCATTGCGGCAGGGATGCCGCAATCCAGAAGCCAAGGATGCCAGACACTCGAACACATCCCTGTGACTGGAATCCAGTCACAGGGAGAGCGTAGCGAGGGTTTTGAAACAGTGTACTGTACAATAATTATTTATAATCATCTAGTTACCATCCGTGGCACTGGATTCTGGCATCCCTGCCAGAATGACGGATTTGAAAATTGTTGCATAAGACAAGGAATATTTTCTTGAAATTATTAATACTTTCACAGTCTCTTTAGCCTGCGCCCATTTTTTTTCAATTATCAGTTTATTAGCAGTTAGTTCTATGCGTGGACAACAGCGGTTGAAAGTCGCAAAGCCAAGCGTGATAAGGAACTAAGAACAGTAACTACTGCCGCGTTTACCCAAAACCGTGACGTTTATGGAACACACCGTCTCAAAGAAGTATTTTCAAAACAAGATGATAACGAGAGTCGGCGACGCATTGGGCGCATCATGCAGGAGGTGCTGAGTGGATCAACCCAATCAAGTCTACGTCGGTGACATCACCTACATACACCGCAAGAGGGTTGGTTGTATTTAGCCGTGGTCATAGACCTCTACTCACGGCAAATCGTCGGCTGGTCGAGGCAGAACGCATGAAAACCAAGTTGGTCAACGACGCACTGATTATGGCTATTTGGAAGCGAAAACCTGCTAAAGGCTTGCTCTGGCATACCGACCGTGGCAGTCAATACGCCTCTGATAGCCATCGAAAACTACTTAAACAACACGGCATTCAGCAAAGCATGAGCCGTAAGTGTACAAACTGTGACAACGCCGTCTCCGAGAGCTTCTTTCACACCCTAAAAACAGAATGCGTAAACCATGAAACACTGCAACCCGTGAATCTAAAAATAGCTTTTTTCATAACATTGGCGAATGTAAGTCATTGAAATTTCTAGAATCCAATTTTTCAAAATTGGATTATTAGAGATTTCCTTATATCTTTGGGAAAGTGAGTATCTTTAAAACTGATCATCGAATTTTTCAATTGCTAAAACTGGCAAACTTTGTGACAGAACCGCCAATAGGAATGATTACTTTGCTCTCTGTTGGCGTTGTAACCAAACACGATAAAGAAATAAAGGATTGCCAATAATGTAACGTTTCCACATTCGACCTGGTTCTTGTATTAATCGCCATGACCACTCTAAACCAATTTCTCTCATCCAGACGGGTGCGCGTGGAATGCGACCTGAATAATAATCGAATAAACCACCAACGCCAAAACAAACCGTAGGGTGTAGTTTCTCACGGTGTTTTGCTAACCATAACTCCTGTTTAGGCACACCAAAACCCACTAAAAGAATGGTAGCTCCTGAATTATTAATAGTTTCTATAACTTGGCTTTCTTGTTCAGCCGTGAAGTAGCCATTTTGTACCCCCGCAATTAATAGCCCAGGATAGCGTTGTTGCATGGCTTGTGCGCTAAGTTCGGCAACATTGGCTAAGCCGCCGAATAAAAACAGACTATGACCGTTTTGCGCGGCACGCTCACATAATTTGGGAAATAAATCTGTACCGTTGACATTCGCCATGAGTGCCTGATTAAGCATACGACAGCCGATATTAAGACCGATACCGTCAGGCAAAACTCTGTCCGCGCTTTGTAAAATATGGTGATAATCGGCGTTTTTATAGGCAATATTCAGGCAATCAGGATTGACGAAGGCGAGCAGGGATTTTTTTTGTTGTTGCACACGTTGTTCTATCCAGTCTATGGCTTCGTTCATAGTGGTATTAACAATATCTATGCCCCAAAAATGCAGCAATGGCGGCGTGGGTCTGGGTTCATTTCCCACTAATAATAAACCAATCGCGCCGCGTAAAATCAGCGAAATGTGATTTTTAGCAGTGGCGTTGTAATAAAATTCGTGATCTATGGACAGTTCGTCATCATAAGCGATGCCGATTTTCTTTTTAAGCGTGTAGGGCGAAATTACCCCTGGTTTGACCGCAAAACGGAAAAAAGCATTTGCGGGTAAGCTGGCTAGTTCTTCTGGTTCAAGAGCGCGTAGCCCCGTCCAACTCAGATCACCACGCAAAATATTGAATAACACGGCTAAATGTTTGCCTGTCAGTGAGCCAGCAAAAGATAAGCGTTCAAAGCTTTTTTGAGAGCGTCCGATTTGATTGTGACGATTGAAAACGCGCCCTGTTTGCACAAAGCCAACAAGAGCGCGTAGCAATAAAAACGGCGATAACAGTATGATAAGCAACAGGCTCGTCAAAATATCAAAAATACGCGGTAAAGCATACAGTGGTTGTTGACCGAATGATTCAGGTGTTGTGCTAGTTGACTTAGTCATGCGTATTGTCGCTGCTATTTTCGGGTTTTAATAATGGCAGGTACACCAACCGCTAGAGAATTGTCGGGAACATCTTGTAAAACCACGGCATTTGCACCAATGGCAACATCGTTACCAATGCGGATAGTGCCTAGTATTTTCGCGCCTGCCCCAATATCAACACGGTTGCCGATAATCGGCGCACCAGATATGCCCGTCCGTTTCAAACCAATGGTGACACCATTGCGAATAACGACATCATCGCCTATCACGGTATCGCCACTGATGATAATATCGCCAAAATGTTCGATGGTTAATCGCCGACCAACTTGCACTTCACAGGGTAAATCAATGCCCGTTAAAATTTGCGACAATAATTTTAATATTTTATACAGTATCGATAAGGGCAGGCGTAGCCAGCGTTGTTGAACGGTATAACGCCAACGTCCAAAACGATACACCAACATAACCCATAAACCTTGTCTGGTTAAATCACCATTATAAGTACGCCAATCTTCACGAATGTTCTCAAACATACGATTCACCAAGGTTGAGAAGGCGAATGAAGACCACCTTGCGTATTTTGCCAGGCTTGTTGCCAAAGCTCGACGATGCGTTTAGATTCTTCTGCCTTGGCAGGATTACGGCTCGTATTCCGCCATGCGCGTACTCTATGCCAAGTTTGTTCTAGGTATTTGACCAGCCAGCTATAAATCGAACCATACCATTTACGGTAATACAATAATTGACTATAGATACGCCATAAAGTGAGTTGTTTTCCAGAACTTGAAAAAGCAAGATGATCAACGGTTTCTGCTGACGTGCCACCAATATGGGTAATCACTAGGTCAGGCCAATAATAGACCTTAAAACCTGCTTGATGAATACGTCGGCATAAATCAACTTCTTCGTAATAAAGGAAAAAACGTGGATCAAATAAACCAATTTTATCCACCAGATCGCGTCGTAAGATTGCAAATGCGCCAGGCACCCAATCAGTAGCAACGGATTGTAAAGGGTCTGCCCATGAACGATCAAAATGCCCAAAAAATCGTGAGTTTGGATAGCGATTCGCCAACCCAGACAATGTCAGTACCTCATCTAACAAATTAGGAAATAAGCGTGCCGAAGGTTGCCATTCGCCCTGTGTACCTTGTAAAAGACCGCCTCCCATGCCCGCATCAGCATTTTTTTCTATATGCTTTAGTGCATCTTCAAGTGTGTTAGCTGTCAATGTAGCATCAGGATTAAGCAAAACAAGGTAGCGTCCCTGAGCAATAGTTAATGCCTTATTATTGGCATTACCAAAACCGAGATTACTATCACTGGTAATTAATTTAACCTCTGGGTATTCTGAACGAATCAATGCAACTGACTCATCGCGTGAGGCATTATCTACCACAATAATTTCAAAATCTTGTAAGGTTTGATCACGCAAGCTATTAAGGCAAGCAGGTAATTGTGGCGCACTGTTATACGTCACAATAAGAACTGATAAAGTAGTCATTATTTCTCCCTATCTGTGCGTTGCCACGCGGCATTTCCACGCGCATTACGCCATAATTTTGGTAATAACGTCAGCTTCCACAGAATATATAATGGTGCTGTTGCTAAGATTTTAATATCAGTTAAATCACCACCGCCGAGACGAATAGCAATCAAAACATGAGCGAACACTAACAATAATCCAGCCGCCGCGTAATATTGCAATAGCACCCACGGTGTTAGTAAGGTTAGTAATAATAGTATTACATGAAAAGCTAAAGGTAATAACAATAACTCGGCCAAAGGCTCAAGCAGATTCCATTTTCCGCCCAAGACTTCTTTAAATAACGATGGGGCATGGTCAATAATCAAGCGAAACCGTCCACCTTCCCAACGGGTACGCTGCACAGCTGCATTAGCACTTTGATTTGGGGCATCCGAATAAACAGTGACGGTATCAAGAAAATGTACCTGATAGCCTTTATTGACCAGACGTAAATGGTATTCCATGTCTTCGGCAATAGACCCTGCTTCATAAGGCACGGCTTGTAAAACCTTACAACTTAGCGCGAATCCGTTACCTAAAATCCCCACTGATACATTAAGACGCTCACGACCTAATAAACGCAAGTCATTAAACGCTAACCAAGCGATACGTTGTAGTTTAGCCCGATAAGACGCATCAGGATTAGAAAGACGATAACGACATTGCAAGGCATCAAAACCTTGTGCAAAAGCATATTGAAAATCACAGATCAGTTGTTCATCAACTCGACTATCGGCATCAATAACGATAAAGCCATCAACCTGTTCAGACAATAACAGCGAAAACGCATAATCCAGCGCGTAACCTTTGCCGCGATTGCTGTCATGCTGACGCTCTATGACTCTCGCCCCTGCATTTCTAGCGATCTCTGCGGTAGCATCCTGACAATTATCAGCAATCACCACTAAATCACAGCCTGTCGTTTTATTTAAACTGGCTCGAATATTAACAATACAAGCGGCAATACCCGCTTCCTCATTATGCGCTGGAATAACAACAACCAAGTTAGGTAACAACTCTTTATTGATTGAACGTTCTATCAACGATTTTTTATGAAATAAAGCAGCAAGGGTTAATGCCAATAATTCAATTGTACCTGGCAAAGTTAAGCTAAGTAACAGAATTTCTATCAGTAGCAGGGGAAAAAAAGATAACGTCGTCATCATAGAAAATCTAAACCTCGTATAGCAACTTATGTATAGTCTGTTTTAAATTGATTGTTTATTATACCGTGAATATAATTAACTTCCCAATTACTCCTGATGTGGCCACCCTAAACAAGACACTTTTCTATAAAATCCATGAAAAGACCTGAGGTATGACACACCAAAGTCTACGAGCAATGGCTGCTGCGGGAGTTAATCAATAGCACCTTCACCGATACCGCGATTCATACTGACATCGGTGATAGTGCTGTACGCAATGCGCCCCCTATTTCCAGATTTTTACAATATTAGTAAAGTCATCAGTCCAAGGCGATAAACCAAAATATAAGGGCATGGTTTGCCAATCGCCTAATAAAGCTAAAGTCAACGGTTCTAAGGTTTGCGGCTGTTTTGCCATGACTACCCAATCGGTATCAACGACTAGCGGCATATTGTCTGGGGCTTTAAACTCCTGAATCAAAGCGGCAAAGTGTAATTGTTCGGCATGAATCGATAGTACTTTTTTCAGGGCTAAATGGCGGTTGGTGATATGGAATGCCAGTATGCCATTGGGTTTTAGTTTTTTGAAATACAGTTCCATTGCTTCTTTGGTCAATAAATGCGTCGGCACAGCATCGGAACTGAACGCATCCATCACTAATAAATCAAAATGTTGGTCGGGTTCTTTTTCTAACGCCAGTCGTGCATCACCGACCCGCATAGTAGGATTAGGCAGACAGCGACTGAGATAGGTAAAGTAATTAGTATTTTTAGCAATATCGATGACTAAGGGATCAATTTCATACAGCGTCCAGTGTTGGCTGGGTTTGGCATAACAGGCTAATGCTCCTGCACCCAAGCCAACAACACCAATTTGCCAGTTGGCACTAGCCACATCGAAAGTTTTAAATAACTGCCCCATCGGTCCAGGTTGGCTGTAATAGGTTAGCGGGATTTTTGCTAATGCTTCGGGTAAGCGTTGTGCGCCGTGTTTAGTCGTGCCGTGAAACAATTCGTGATAGGTTTCGGATTTATTTTGTTCATCGGTCAAAACGCTTTCACGGACTGCCATTACGCCAAAAAAACTGCGCTTTTGGTATAAGGTGTGCGAAGAAAGCCCGTGCAGACTGAGGGCTAAAAACATAATACCCCCGATAGTCAGGGCGTAGCTTAGGGTTTGCTTTCTTAAAAAATACACTAACACGCTGAAAGCGATTAGGCTAAGTGCGATTTCATCGAAATATTGCAATAAGTCATTGATGCTGGCATACAGAATAAAACCGATGCCCAGTAATACTACGGGGGCGATCAGTTGTTTAATACTCCATTCCACTGTCCACGGACGCAATAATAACGCGGCAACAATCATGATTGGGTATTCATAAATACCATTAAACACAAATGGCGCGACAAAGGTATTAAACATACCGCCCAACATACCCGCAAAAGACATAATCAGATAGAAGCGGGTTAAATGTTGCGTGGGCGGTCGGCTTTTAGCCAGTTCGCCGTGACAGACCATAATGGCAAAGAAAAACGCCAATATGTGCAGAATCAAATACACCCAATAGGGCAAATCGGCTGGATTAACAAAGGCGTAGGCAATGAATGGCACTAACACAAACGGCTGGCTCTTCACCATCCAAGGATGCAGCGTGTCATTCCAGTGCGAAAACACGATAACAAACGACAGTAAATAGACAGTAAGCGGAATAATCCATAACAGCGGCACAGAGGCTATATCGGTGCTGATAAAATTGGTTAAGCCCAGTAATAAGCTAGACGGTACGAAAGCTAATGCCAGCCAATGCAATTTTTGCCGTATTGTTAGTTTATTATCAACAGCTGTATCGCTTGCTGATGTGTTACTAGGTATTCGATTTTTCCATAATAGTAAACCACACGCACCAATCAATAGGCATAATAGTCCATAGCCTATGCTCCAATCAGTTTGTTGATTTGCCAAACCGATGCTGGGTTCTAATAAAAATGGATAACTGAGTAAGGCAAGCAAACTGCCTGTATTACTGGCAGCATATAAAAAATAGGGATCATCACTGCTGTAATGCCCCAGTTGCGAAAACCATTTTTGTACCAAGGGTGCAGTGGTGGATAGTACAAAAAAAGGTAAGCCAATCGCTAAAAATAATGTCCAACATAACCAAAAAGTGGGATCACTATCGGTGGGTGGAACGGTATTGTCAGGCAAGGCAACAGGCAAGGCTAACAGGCTGATTACAATAACACCGATGTGTAGAAGAATTTGCTGGTGTTGTCGAAAGCGTGTAGACAATGTATGCGCGTAAAGATAACCCAGAAATAAAATGCTTTGATAAAACACCATGCAGGTGTTCCATACTGCGGGCGAACCGCCTAGTAGGGGTAATAAAATTTTGCCAAATAAAGGTTGCAACACAAACATCAGTGAAGCACTGACAAATAATGTTCCAGCAAATAAGACGATGGCAGATAGGTTGCGATTGGTTTTTGAATCGTTGCTCATTATGAATAGAATCGCCTGATTGGCAGGTGGTTTTTAATGAGACAATGATAATACATTTGTTACAACACGCGGTTATTTTGATAGTAGCGTGCGGTAAAATAAAGCGGATGGGGATAATATGTGAAGATAAACTGTAGCTCAAAAAGAGCTACAGTTTAGGGGCGGCACTAGATAATAAGTGTTACATCTTCTGCTTGCGGACCTTTTTGACCTTGAGTCACAGTAAACTGAACTTTTTGACCTTCGTCTAGCGATTTAAAGCCAGAACTGTTAATGTTACGAAAGTGAACAAAAACGTCAGGACCGCCTTCTTGTTGAATAAAACCGAAACCTTTTTCTGCGTTAAACCATTTAACAACACCAGTAGTCATTTGTAAATCCTATAAAAATAAGTAATTAAAGCCTTGTGAGGCGGGTAGAATGAAGCTGTAAAATTTAAAAACTACTTATGATAACAGGACGAGCAATCACAGAAAAACTTCGTAGAGATAAGCATAACGGTAAATCAATTTCAAGCTGAGAGTATTATAGACATAGCTTAAGTGATGTCAATCTTTATCAGGGGTGAATTCATACAAAAAGTGCGGGTACAAGGTCTATATTTTGCAAAAATCGATGTTTCTTTGTATGCCAAAAGATTTTAAGCTGTTTTGTTTTAATCCACGTTGAATGCCTTACTGTTAGTTTATGGTAAATATAATTACAAACTTTAACTTTTACTTGGAGTCATTAATATGAAAACATTTTCCCATTGTTTGGGTCTATTTGTTGCTTGCCTTAGTTTATCAGTATCCGCAGCGGATTTAACTCGTGCCGAAGTAGAACAGCGGCTGACTAATTCCGATAAAAGCCACGTCGCCGATTTAAAACGCAAAGATTTAACCGAGTTAGATTTATCTGGCTTGGATTTTAGAAATGCGAATTTATGGGGTTCGGATATGCGCCGCGCCAATTTCAGTAACAGCAATTTGTCGGGTTTGGTATTAGATTTAACAGTGATGTCTAAAATCAATTTGTCAGGTGCGGATTTATCCAATACTAGCGTGTTCGGTGTGCATTTGGGTGGGGCGAATTTAACTCATGCGAATTTAACAGGCAGTCGTTTCATTGCCACGCTAGATCGTTCTGATTTGAGTTATGCCAATTTAGCACATATCAATTGGGGCGTGGATATGAAAAACCAGTCGATGGGCTTAATGCGAGCCAGTATGAATTATGTCAATTTAACGGGTGCCAATTTAACGGATGCTAATCTTGACCGTGCTTTGTTACGTTATGCTAATTTTAAAGACAGCATTCTAAAAAATGCCAATTTATTCGGGGTGGATTTATCGGGGGCGGATTTTAGCAATGCCGATTTAACAAACGCAGATTTAACAGGTACAAGCTTAGAAGAAACCAATTTTGCAGGTGCGAATTTAACAGGGACGCATTTTGCGGGGATTAAAGATAAGGACAAGCTTAAAGGCTTATCGGAAAGTAAAAATCTGGATAAAGCATTATTTGAATAACGGGTATTTGTTGTTAAGTGACGCAATAACTAAGGCTATTGCGTTACTGAGTACTGACTAGAGAATAGTATTAAAACTCTAATTCCAAGCCTTTTTCACAGAAATCAAACTTAACTGGCTCGCCTTCTTCTTTATCAGCAAAAACAGCTTTAACAAACCATTTACAACCTGAATTGTCAGTGCTGCTATCCCACACTAAAGTGACTGATTCACCTGCTTCAATGCCTTTGCCAATATCAAAATTGGCCCATTTTTTACCGTCTTCTGAAACCAACATTTGTTTGATGGCAACTTTAGTGGTGTTGTGAGCTACAAACGAATACCCGCTTTCTGCTGCTTGCGCACTCATTGCTGAAACAACTAATAATCCCGCCGCGATTAATAAGCCTGTAAGTTTTTGAATTTTCATATTTTTCCCTGTAAACCATAAGTTAAATTTGTAATCAAATGCCCTCTGAATGCAAAACCAGACACTGTGCATACCAACGGACACGAGGAATTATACGCATATGAGTCCATTTAAATGTGAGTTAATACCTATAGGACTTACGCATTGACAGATAAAGTATACTGTTAAAACAATAAGTTACATAGCAATACTTCGGACAGTTTTTAAAAAAGAGGAAATCTCAAATTCAGAGGACAATGTAGTTTTGGACAAACAGCGACCAATGAAGAGAAGATTTCCATGCAACTACTAGAAACGATTTTAGAAAAAATGTCCAGTGTTTCAAAAACACAAAAAAATTTTGGTAGTCATAAACAGTGAGTGATTAAGAGAACCTCAATTGGTTACGAAT
>JBAXNR010000058.1:0-27988 GCA_037133675.1 Methylococcales bacterium | reverse complement strand
AAATAAACGGCGTAACACATTGATTGCAAATGACTTTATTCATGCACCAACGCCCTGTGAAAGTATTAATAATTTCAAGAAAATATTTCTTGTCTTATGCAACAATCTTCAAATCCGTCATTGTCAGATGCAACAATCTTCAAACCCGTCATTGTCAGATGCAATAACCTTCAACCCCGTCATTGTCAGATGCAATAACTTTCAAACCCATCATTGTCAGATGCAACAATTTTCAAACCCGTCATTCTGGCAGGGATGCCAGAATCCAGTGCCAAGGATGGTAACTACATGATTATAAATAATTATTGTACAGTATATTATTTCAAAACCCTCGCTACGCTCTCCCTGTGACTGGATTCCAGCATCCATGCTGGAATGACGGCGTTTTTTAGCTGAATGGTGAATACTTTCACAGTCTCTTTAGCTATTGGCTAAAAAAAGCTAAAGCTTTTTGACTCCAGACTTAACCCATCTACCACATTCTCTCCCACAAACCTCCATCAAACAAACCACTGTTTTTTAACGCATTAAACACACACAAAGCCCATTAATCGCCGTTCATAAAACCAAAAACCACGCGGCAAATCATCAAAAACTCTCCCACAGCTCTCCCTTTAGACTCAGAACACAAAGGGCTAAACTATGCCCAAGTTCAAAGCGAACAACAACAAACAGCAGGGTGATAAAAATGGACACAATCGAATTCATAACAACAAACGTAGAGACAGGTGTTGCAGAAATTTCCCCCGAACTGGCAAAACACCTGCTAGCCACCACCAACCACGACAACCGCCCGTTAAAACCCGCGCACGTCAAAATGCTCAGCACCGCCCTCAAAAATGACGAATGGATGCTCAATGGCGAAACCATCGCCTTCTCAAAATCAGGACGCTTACTCGATGGACAACACCGCCTAACCGCGTGCGTCAACACAGGCAAAGCCTTTCAAACCGTCATCATCAAAGGCATAGAAGACGAAGCCGCATTCGGCACTATCGACACAGGCAAACCCCGCAGCGTCACCGACCTCATGAGTCTGCAAGGCTTACCCAAAGCCCCGCTATTTTCAGCGATAGCCAAACAGCACAAAGCGTGGCTAGAAACTGACGAAGACCAGCGCAACCGATTCACCCTCACCACCCGCCAATACACAGAACGCAGTGTCGCCCTGCATGGCAGCAAACACAGCGCGGTCATATTTCCCGCCTTTGAAGTCACCCAAAAACTGGGCAGAAAAAGTGCCGCCATCGGCTTTGCCGCCCTGTTAATCATGGACGTAGCACTGGATGACGGCGAAGCGTTTTTTGCAGAACTGGCAAGTATCTGGAGTGAAGAATGCTCCCCCGACCCACAAAGCCCGTCTTATGTGCTATACCGCTGGATTTGCGAAGAAGAACATATATTCAGACCTGCTTGTGACGGTACTGGCGGCATTGACCATAAAAGCGTTTAATGCCCATATCAAAAACGAGCAAGTTATCAAATAAGCCTATTTGTCACCTATAATGGTATAGAGTTCGTTGTTAATGTGGCGAGTGAAGAATCTAGCTTAGGTAATTATGATGAAAAGCTTAAAAGAATTGTTTGGTAAAAAAGAACCATCCCAAAAAAAATCAGAACAGGTTGAAAAAATATCATTAACTGCCTATGAAGAAGCTTTTAACTTAGGTATTCAATATTATAGTAAAAATGAATTTAACCTTGCTATAGAAAGTTTTTTACAAGCTATCCAGCTAAATACTAATAATGCCTATAAAGAATACGATAAGATAGGCGAGTGTTACGCTGAACAACAAAACTATAAACTTGCTTTAGTTAATTATTCTAAGTCAATAGAATTAAAACCCAATGATTATAGTGCTTATTTTGGTCGTGGTCTTTGTTATCAAGAGCTTAAAAAAGATAATCTTGCTTTAGCTGATTACAATAAAGTTATCGAGTTAGTTCCTGATTTTATTAAAGCTTATGTTAATCGTGGTAATTGTTATCAAGAGCTAAAAAAAATTGATCTTGCTTTAGCTGACTATAAGAAAGCAATTGAATTAAACCCTGAGTTTTCTCCAGCCTATGTTAATCGTGGCAACTGTTACAGATGGATGCTAGAAAAATATGATTTTTCCTTAGCTGATTATAATAAAGCAATTCAATTAAATCCTAATTTTTCGTATGCTTATAACGGTCGCGGTTTGTGTTATTCTGCCATAAAAAAATATGAAAACGCCTTAGCTGATTTCACTAAAGCTATTCAAATAAACCCCAGTTACACCGAAGCTTATTACAATCGTGGTAATTCTTATGCAAATACAAAAAAATATGAATATGCCTTAGTTGATTTCGCCAAAGCCATTCAATTAGACTGTAATTATGCTATGGCTTATCACAATCGAGGGATTTGTTATTATAAAATAAAAAACCATGAACTCGCCTTAGCTGACTTCACTAAAATCATCGAATTAAATCCTAATTATGCTGAAGCCTATTTTTACCGTGGAAATTGTTATTTTGATATAAAAGATTACGAAAATTCCTTAGCTGATTTTAACAAAGCTATCCAATTAAAACATGACTATAATGAAGCTTATCACAATCGTGCTAATTGTTACCACGAGATAAAAAACTATGAATTAGCCTTATCTGATTATACCAAAGCTATTCAACTAAAGCCTGAATCTATTTTTTATTACAATCGTGGCGTTTGTTATAGTGATATGGAAAAATATGAGCTAGCATTAGACGATTATACTCAAGCTATTCAATTAGACCCTAATATGGTTAGTGCTTATAGAAGTCGTGCTAATTGTTACCACAAGATAAAAAACCTTGAACTAGCTTTATCTGATTATACTAAAGCTATTCAATTAAATCAAAATGACTATAAAGCATATTGTAATCGTGGAGTTTATTTTTTTGATAAAAAAGACTATGAACTTGCCATAATTGATTTTAGTAATGCTATTCAATTAAATCCTAACGCTGACAAGGAATATTTCAATCGCGGCAATTGTTATTCCAGCCTTGCAAATTATGAACTCGCCTTATCCGATTTCACTAAATCGATTGAATTAAATCCTGATTATCCTAATTCTTATATTAATCGTGGTATATTATTTTTTTATTCTGAAAAGATACCAAGTCTATCCATAAAGGATTTTAATAAATCCTTAGCTTTTGCAGATTTTATTAAAGCTATCGAATTAAATCCCAATTTAGCTCTAGCTTATAATTATCGCGGCATGATTTATTATGAACAAAAAAATGACGAACTCGCTTTAAATGATTTTGATAATGCCATTAAATTTTATGACACGCCTAAAGAAAAACGAGACTGCTGTTTTTTAGCCAGCAATGTTGCCATAACTGCCAAACAATATGACCGTGCCAAAGCCTATATTAAACTAGCCTTTGATAATGACCCAAAAGCACAGGAACACGAAACTGTTTATTTAGAAAGTATTGAAAGTGCAAAACAGCTATACGAAACAAACGAACAATTAAAAATTGAAATTACTGAAAAAGAAGCCGCATATCAAAAACTACAAGAAGCACAACAAAGAATAGAAGAAAAAAATAAAGAGCTAAATAATCTAATCGCCATGTTCGCCCATAATTTCTTAGGCACTCTGCAATGTATTCGCTCTAATGCCGAACACGAAAACAATCCAAAAATTCATTTAAAAACCGTCAAAATGATGAGCGGTGCATTAACGGCTTTTAGTATTATATCTGCCGATGATGACAAACTCATTGAGCAACTCAAACAAGATAATACAGGCGAAACAAACCTACTGCAAAACCTCGCCAATAATTTAGCCTTGGCTGTTTCACAATTACTCAGTAAAACCAACAAAGATAAAATCATCAATCTGTATCTAAACTATTTACGCAAAATAAACCAGATTGAAATAAACACCACCAGCGAAGAACTGAGAGAAAATAGAGAATATCGGAAAAAATGGCAAGCCTTACAGCATCAATGGGAAGATGAATTTAATGCCTCATTTTCTGAAAATGTAGAATTATCCAGTTTGCAAAATTGGTTAGCCGATAATTTTTTCCCTGTACAAATAACAGGCTTTAATGATTATAATATTCGTTTTAAAGAATACGGTATTACCGATTCAATTTTTCTAGTAGTATTCATGGAAATATTAGTCAATGCCTTAAAATACATGGATGTTAGCCAAAACCAGCCATTAATATTAACGCTAGAAAAACAAGACCAGCATTATCATTTAATCTGTGAAAATCCAAGTTCACAAGAAACCTATCGAGGCACACACAAAGGCATGGACTTTTTAAAATCCATTGCCAGAAAATTAAACGCGCAATTTATTACCGAACCCACCGAACAACAGTTTAAAACCACGTTCATTATTCCCGCTGAATTACTTGATTAAGGCAATCTCACATGACACATTTTTTATGGGTAGAAGATTTTAATATTTCTGAAACTAAACGTTCAGAAAATATCGTTAGTTCAACAGTCAGTTCAGTTTTTGGTAGTATTTTAGATAACAAAGAATTAAGTGAGAGACTTGCAGAAGAAGATGAAAATGATGCACAGGATTTTTTAGAAGAAAAAGGCATTTTCTTAAAACTCAATTTATTGGAAGCATTAGAGTTTATTAACGATCCAAAAGAATTATCTAAAATTGATTTCGTGGTTTTGGATGTGGATATGCCGCTGGAAAATGGACAACGCGACAATAATAATTATCTGCCCATTTTGATTGAGCAATACAAATCAGAAGATGCTTTAAGAAAAATTGCAGGTTATCAAATTTACACTGAGTTAGTAATAGAACTTGGTTTTCCTAAATCACATATTTTGTTTTGTTCAAATCATGCAAGTTATTTTGAAGAGCTTAAAAGTAAATTTGCCAGTGCCAATATAAAACCGCCTATTTCACCTAATCCAAATGAACCATTTTTAAGAAAAGAAGATAAAGAGTTTATTAATCAATGGCTAGATGCTGCACACCTTGATTATTTTGTTCTTAGGCGTGGGATTATTGAAGCGTGTAATTATTTGGAAAACAAGACAAGTGATGCAGAATTGCAAGAGTATTTTTTTGGATTAAAACGTTATTTGCCTCTAAAAGAACCTAATCCAACAGAAAAAGAAAGTATCTATTTACACTTAGTCCGTGCAATAGTCCATGATTGGGATGATAAAGGACATCCGATTCCAGACCGTAGAGTAAATCCGATTGGAAACACGCTAGGCTGGTTATTGAGAACTGCGCGTAATTGGTTAGCACATGATTCACTGCTAAATAATTTTGATGAAAAAACAATTGCCTTTATTTTTTTAATTAATGTCAGACTGTTAGCGAATTTAGAGGATGATAAATTAGAACCGTTTGAACTTAAATTATTATCGCTTTTTGATAAAAATACTCTTTCTCAAGCCGAAATCAATAAGCTAAAAACTTTTTATAAAGAAGCGATTGAAGTTTGCCAAAATAATAATCTTAACTTTATCAACAAATATTACAATCAATTGGTGAATGATTTTCACGAAAATAGTATCGTTAATTGTGATTATACAAAACTGCTATTTCGAGTTTTTATGTTTGCTATTTATCAGCAAAATCCTTCTTTTCCAAGAACAACTAATACGGCTAATCCAAATTCACCGTTTCTTGATTATCAGGTCAGATTTGTTAAACGGAACAATTTACCCTGTTATTTAGAAGAGTTTGAAAAGTGTTTTTATCCTTTGGCTGTTTAGCCCGCCATATTTACAGCCGTAGTTTTTCAGTGGAGAAATAATCATGACTACACTTGTAGAAACCCAAATCCCCGACCAACTTTGGCAACAAGCCCAGAATATGGTGCAACAAGGCTGGATAAACAACATGGACGAATTGGTTGCTGAAGCCATCCGCCGCTATGTAGAGTCACACCAACAAATACTGAGCGAACGCTTTATTCAGGACGATATTGAATGGGGCTTACATGGCGAAGACTAAAACCATTGTCATCGCTGACGCTGGACCAATTATTCATTTAGATGAATTAAACAGTCTTAATCTGCTGGCTGACTTTGACAAAATCATCATTCCAGAAACAGTTTGGCAGGAAGTGCAACATCACCGCCCCCAAGCCTTGCATCATGCTACTGATCTTGAATTCGTTCGTCAGTCCGCTTTACATTTTTCAGCACAAGTGGATGCGCTAACTCCGCTTTATACTTTACACGCGGGCGAACAGGAGGCTTTGCATTTGTGCTTTGAGTTTAAAAATAGCTTGTTGCTAACCGATGATACCGCCGCCCGTCTTGCTGCAAAAAATCTGGGAGTCACAGCACATGGCACACTGGGTATATTAGTTCGTGCCATTCGACAACAAACCTGTTCAAAATCAGAAGTATTAGAATTATTACGCGCTATCCCAACTCAAACCAGCTTACATATTCGCGCTTCTTTTTTAGCTGAAGTTATTAGTGATATAGAAAAAACTGTAAATTAAAAATAATAATGATGACTGATTTAATTAAAATATTACTCGATAATATTCCCCGCTACGCCGAAGAAGAAGGCGATTTTTATGCAGTTAAACGCGAGGATTTAATTAACGCGCTGTGTTCACCACAAATTAATATGGATGTTGCTAAAAATACGGTGGCGTTGTGTGAATACTTGTTGGATACTTTGGCGGTATTAAATACCGATTATTTGCAACAAGGCGAATGGTGTTTTATTTCCTTTCCAGCGCAGTTATTGGCATTGTCAGTATTAACGGCGATGAGTGATAAAGCATCACGGTTTTTTGCGGATAATTTTTGGAATACGCAAAGTATTTCAGATGATAAAAAAAATCAGCAACGGGATATTCTTCGTGATATTGAAAACCGCCGCTGTCAATATAATACCAGTCATAACGCGCAACCGATTCGTTATATTTATGTGGCGTGGAGTATTATTAAATTGGATGATAAAGTTTTGTTTTATCAGCGTGAAGATACGCAAAAACGTTTTGATAAAACAGCAGGGGATTATGGTTTACTCGGTGGGCGGTTAAATCAACGCGATATGCCTGATTTTTTGCTGGATAAAAAGGCTTGTTTGCAAACCTTACAATCAAATCATCCTGATGTTAAATTGGTATTACCCGAAACCTTAAAACGAGAATTAGCGGAAGAAGCAGGGTTAATTTTCGATAAGCATTATTCATTTAGTTTGTGGCGTAGTTTAAAACCGTATCGACAAGTTCAAGGGTCTGCACCTAATCATGCTTATACTGAATATTATCTGGATATTTTTTATATTAAGTTGACGCTGCAAGGGTTTATTCATTTGCAGAATAAAATAAAAACCGATGAGCGGTTGGTTTTGTTTTCAATGGAAGATATTGAAAAAGGTGAAACAGCGGATGGTAAGATTGCTTATATTAAAGCCTTGTTTGATGATTTTTTTGGGGATAGGTCGGCGTTAAAAATAGCATTAACCGCATTAGAAAATAGTTTTAACAGTGATTATTTATTTCAGAAACCCAAATATGGGCTAACGTGTTTACTAAATACCGATAAGCCTTTGTTTGCGGGTGTGTTGGGTAAGGAAAAAATTCTTGAACTACGGTTAACAGCAAGGCAACACGCTATTTTATTGGGCTTGGCTGCTCATAATTTGGGTTTTGAATTTGTTGAATTGGCTGAAAACATTGCTTTGCATCCTTGTGGCTGGATTGAAGTGCAAGATGTGGCTTTGCAAAAAGAGTTAATGGCATTAGCGACTGTTTTTGAATCGACGTTGTTTGTGATTGAAAACCAGCAACAGCGATTTTTTCGTTTGTCGGTATCACCATCAGTATTGTTTTTTGATGAGCAGTTATTTACTTTGAACGTACAGCAAGCGGATTTGGACAGCCGAAAAACAAAAGTTTCTGTCTCTATTAGTAGAGCAGCAATAACAACGGCGTTAGGTGTGACGGCTAATAAAACTGAGGCGTTTGTGATTACACGAAGATTAGTGCGTGATTTACAAAAGCTATCTCAGAATCCATCTTGTAATAGTGTAGCCTTTGCTTGCGAAGATAATTATAAAAAAGCCAAAGCGGATGGTTTTTCAGTAGCGGGCTTGAAAAGTTTATTATGCTGCGAGGCAGGAAATATTAGTTTTCGCGCTAAAAGTAAATATACGCACCAAAATAGCCTGTAATACGGTAGTTTTGTCATAACAAAGTGCGTTTGCTTATTGTCGATGTTGTCTTTAGATTCCTTGTATTAGTCCAAATCATAGAAAAATTCTCTTGTGAAAATGTGATTTAAGCGTTTGGCATATAACGTGCTTCATTCGTTTCAATATTCACGTTTATTACTGGGAAGTCTCGATGTCTGCACAAAATTTTAATCTCTTTTCCTTTACGGGAAAAATGAAAATCCTTCATGCTACTTGGCTGGCTTTTTTTATCACCTTTGTGGTGTGGTTTAACCACGCACCCTTAATGATGGTGATTGCCCAAACCTTGGGCATGGATAAATCTCAAATTAAAACCATCTTAATTTTAAACGTGGCGTTAACTATTCCAGCGCGGATTGTCATTGGTATGTTGGTGGATAAATTTGGCCCTAAACGTACTTATTCGGCGTTGTTAGCGGCGGGTAGTATTCCGTGTTTTATGTTTGCCTTTGCCGAAAGTTTTGAACAACTTGCACTGGCACGGTTCTTATCGGGCTTTATTGGTGCAGGGTTTGTAATTGGTATTCGTATGGTGGGTGAATGGTTTCCTGCTAAACAAGTCGGTATTGCAGAAGGCATTTATGGCGGTTGGGGGAATTTTGGTTCAGCAGCGGCGGCAGGCGCATTACCTGCATTGGCATTAATGTACGGTGGTGCAGACGGCTGGCGTTATGCGATTGCCAGCACAGGTTTGATTGCCTTGCTTTATTCAGTGGTTTATTTTTTCAGCGTGTCCGATACACCTAAAGGCTCAACTTATTTTAAACCCAAAAAATCAGGCGCGATGGAAGTCACCAGTGTCAGCGATATGATTTTTTATATCATCATGACACTGCCTTTATACGCCACCTTAAGTTTATTAGTCTGGAAACTATCTTCAGCTGCGGGTGCGAATTTATTAGCTATGCCTGTTGCCATTGCCATTCATATCGGTATTTGGCTGATGTATTTTTACAACGTCTATAAAATTGTTCATATTAATAGTGAGCATCTAAAACACCCTGTTGAGGCAATTCATCGTTATAAATTCAAACAAGTTGCCGTATTAGATTTGGCGTATTTCATTACCTTTGGTTCAGAACTCGCAGTCGTGTCGATGTTACCGTTATTTTTCTTTGAAACTTTTCATGAATCACAAGACATCACCATGTTACAAGCGGGTTTATTAGGCGGTAGCTTTGCCTTTATTAACTTAGTTGCAAGACCGATGGGCGGTTGGTTAAGCGATAAATTCGGACGCAAATTGTCGTTAAGCGTGTTTGTATTAGGCTTATCAGCAGGTTATTTTGGAATGTCGCAAATTACCGCTGAATGGTCGATTCTGGTTGCCGTGTTGCTAACAATGTCTTGCTCTTTATTTGTTTCTGCGGGTTGTGGCGCGGTATATGCCATTGTGCCGTTGATTAAACGTCGCATGACAGGACAAATCGCGGGCATGGTTGGTGCTTACGGTAATGTCGGCGGGGTGTTATTTTTGACTATCCTGTCATTTGTTTCGTCTTCGCTATTTTTTGTCATCATTGCCGCTATCGCGTTAGCGGTATTGCTTGCGGTACAGTTTATTGATGAACCCAAAGGTCACATGGCAGAAGTGCTGGAAGATGGTTCAGTGGAAATGATTGAATTGGGTTAAAGCTGTTATAGCGATATTAATGACTGCCAGTTCTTTAAAGGACTGGCAGTCATGCGCAAACCTATTTGAATATTGACAGGTGATGACTTTGATTTTGTTAAAACTTACTTAGTGTGTCTGACGGACTTTTAACAATCCCCGCATAACTATCCGCTACACAACGATATACAGTGTGATAAAGTCGTCTATCAGTATGACGACTTTCCGCTTCGTTTTCTCAAAAATAACTCTACGCTTCTGTCGTCATACTTTCAACTTCTCAAAATAAAAGTCGAATATCGCGTATATTTATCGGTGTAAAAATATTTTTTTATTCCAAGCATACGCAAACTAAACAACACGTTGAATTGTAATAGTAGGAGCAACAATGATTAGAGTAGGTCAAGGTTATGATGTTCACCGTTTTTGCGTGGGCGATCATATTATATTGGGCGGCGTTATTATTCCATACCAACAAGGTTTGGAGGCGCATTCGGATGGTGATGTAGTATTACACGCCTTAAGTGATGCGCTATTAGGTGCGGCGGCATTAGGTGATATAGGTAAACATTTTCCTGATACTGATCCTGCCTTTAAAGGTGTGGACAGTCGGGAATTGTTGCGCCATGTTTATAAAGTTGTGCAGGAAAAAGGTTATAAGCTGATTAATGCAGATATAACGATTATTGCCCAAGCTCCCAAAATGTCACCGCATACTGCCGCTATGTGTTTTCATATTGCCGATGATTTAAAAGTGACACTGGATTGCATTAATGTCAAAGCCACTACGACTGAACAGTTGGGTTTTGAAGGACGCAAAGAAGGTATCGCAGTACAAGCCATTGTGTTAATCGAAAAATGAGTGCTATAGAGCTACCCGTTTGGGCATACCTATATGGTTCGCCGTCTGCTCAGGGTAAAATTCGTAGCGTAGCCGAAGATTTTATTGTCACTGAACATCTCTCATTTGAACCATCGGGTGCAGGTGAACACGTTTTTTTATTCATAGAAAAAACGGGTGAAAATACCGATTATGTGGCACGGCAATTAGCTAAATATGCTAATGTAAGACAGCGTGATATTAGTTATGCAGGGCTTAAAGATCGTCATGCAGTCACTACGCAATGGTTTAGCGTTTGGCTACCTGGTAAAGCTGATCCAGATTGGTCTGAGTTTGAAACTGAGTCTATTAAAGTTCTGCACAGTGTTCGTCATGCACGAAAATTAAAACGCGGCGTGTTATCGGGTAATAGCTTCAAAATTATTATTCGAGATTGGCAAGGCGATAAAATCAAAATAGAGCAACAACTCACAGCAATAAAAGCTGAGGGCATCGCTAATTATTACGGTGAACAGCGGTTTGGTCATGCGGGGCATAATGTCAATAAGGCGTTGGCTCTATTTCAAGGTGCAAAAGTCGGGCGCGAACAACGCAGTATTTATTTATCGGCGGCGAGGTCTTATTTGTTTAATGAACTTCTTGCCCAGCGTGTGTTGACACAAACTTGGAATCAAGCATTGGCAGGCGATAGTTATGTGTTTGATTTAGGGCATAGTTATTTTACCGAACCCCAGCCAACAGACGATATTAGCCGCCGACTTGCCGCGAAAGAAATTCATCCGACGGGTATTCTATGGGGCAAAGGCAATGCTGAACTACTACCAGTAGAGCAAGCGATTATTGCTGCCAATCAAGAAATCGCCGACGGATTAATCGCCAATGGTTTGGAACAAGATAGGCGAGCGTTACGAATTAATGTTGCGGATTTACAGTGGCAATTTATAGACGAGACGACTTTATCACTGAGTTTTACTTTACCTGCTGGGAAGTTATGCAACTTCGGTGTTACGCGAAATTATTAATCTGAATTAACTTCTTAACTCAAACCTTCAACCGTGGAGGTTTATTTTTAACAACTCTTAAATGAATATTCTATTCGCTCTATTTCGCTTCATGCGCCGCTTTCCGCTGTTATCGCTACTGGTGTTAATCATTGGTGTATGCGGTTACGCCTATGAATTTCGTGAAAACTTACTGTATCAAGGTGAACCCAAAGCAACTGGCTGGGGAATAAATACATGGTTTCGCACTTTTCGTAATCACGGATTTATTGTTGGTTATTCGGATATACGCGGCAATCCGTTATGGACGGAATACGCGATTTATCCTGTCGATGAAAGTATCCCTTCATTACCGCGTCCTAGTCACTTTAAAACTGATTGGAGAGCTATTAATCGTGTCAAGCACGACAGCTATACCAAAAGCGGTTATGACCGTGGACATAACGCACCAAATTATGCTATCAGCCATTTATATGGCAAGGAAGGGCAGAGCGATAGTTTTTTAATGACCAATATTAGCCCGCAAACGCCAAAATTAAATCGCCAGTTTTGGCAGCGTTTAGAAGAAGTGGAAGTTAAATACTTTACCAAACTCGCCGATAAAGTCTGGGTAATTACAGGCCCTGTGTTTACGGGTTCGACTGAGCGATTATCCTCGTCGTGGCGGGTAGAAATTCCCGATGCGTTTTATAAAATATACATCACTCAAGCTAAAAGAAATCAAGATTTTAATGTACTGGCTTTTTTAGTCCCGCAAACGGTTAAAGGCAATGAACCTTTATCCCAATTTGTCACTAGCATTGATAATATTGAAGCTCAAACAGGCTTGGATTTTTTCAGCGATTTAGACGATGCTATTGAAATCCCGCTAGAAGCTTCAATTGAACCGCAAGCGTGGGATTTGCAAGCGGTCAATAATCTACCGTCACGCTATTAGATCGTTGGGTGATATGACTGCCAGTCCTTTAAAGGACTGGCAGTCATAAAACAGCAGATTCTGACTATTTCACATTTGCTACGGTTTTGATATTGACCAGCGACATAATCAGTGCGGCGATATAGGGTAGCGATAAAATGCTGAGAATAATCAGCCACCAAATAACATCGGGTTCAGCTATTTTGTAGTGGCAAACAATGGCAATCATCGCGGTTAATAAACCCGCCAGCATGACGAGTTCTTCGCGTACCATTAACAAACTTTGTAGCAATGCGGGTTTATCTTCGGCTTTGGCAGTGCGGAGAAACGGTTGATTGGTGGTCAATAAACCGCGAATAACGCCGAGTGCAATGGTGTGCGTTAAACTCATACCCGCAATTGCCGCGCCGATGCGTTGTTTTAGTGTACAAGGCACTAAGGCACTGTATAACGATAAGCCGTAAACGATTTTGAAAATAAATAAACTAAAGGCAGTGATGAGAAACATATCCAAGGGAAAGCGCGAATAATCGGGTGCGATAATTAAAGCAGCCGACCAAAATACTGCACCTACTGTCGAGATGAGGCTAAGCGCGTCAGCAAACCACGGTAGCCAGCCTGCTAAAAAGTGATAGCGTTGTCCACTCGTTAATACGCTGCGTGGATTAATTAAGTTTTTCCAATGATGGCGCAGAATTTGTACTGCACCATAAACCCAGCGAAACCGTTGTTTTTTAAAACCCGTAAAGGTTTGTGGTGTTAGCCCTTTACCAAAGGCATGATTAACGTAAACCGCGTTATAGCCTTGCTCCATCAGACTTAAACCCAATTCCGCATCTTCACAAATACACCATTCCGACCAGTTGCCGACTTGTTTTAACGCGCTTTTACGAATCAGAGTCATCGTGCCGTGTTGAATAATGGCATCTCTATCATGGCGATGCACCATGCCGATATTAAAAAAGCCCGCGTATTCCCAGTTACACATTTCTTGAAAAGTATCCTGTTGCCAGTCGCGGTGATCTTGAGGAGCTTGGACAAAACCGACTTTGCTGTCTTGAAAATAAGGTACAAGACTGCGCAGCCAATTGGCTTCAACGGCGTAATCGCTGTCAATAACCCCTATAATTTCAGCATCAGTAGCGGTGTGTTGTAAGGCAAAATTTAATGCGCCCGCTTTAAAACCCTGCCATTTTCCTAAGGTAAAAAAACGAAACCGCTCGCCTAATTGCTCACAATGGGCTTGTACAGGCAACCATAACGCAGCATCACTGGTATTGTTATCAATCACCAGCACTTCATAATTAGCATAATCCAGTTGTGCCAGACCATTTAACGTGGCAATCACTAAATCGGGCGGTTCATTACAAATAGCGACATGAAGAGACACTTTCGGACAATTTTTTTCTGCTAGTAAGGGAGCGGTTAGCGGTTGATGTTCACGTTGACGACGTTTCCAAAGTAATTCCACCCATTCAAAACCATTAATTAACACCACTGCCATTAACAATAACTGCACGGGTAATAATAAACCCCACGCGGCAATACTATAGACACTCAAGCCTTTCATTATGGGCGCGAATAGGCAATAACTGAGCAAAGAACTAAACGCTTGTATCAAAAAAAGATACGCGCATTGCCCGCGTAATAGAATGCCTTTACTGTGTCGCCAAAAAAGTAGCGTTGGTAATAAAGCCAATACGAGTGCAGTGATTGCTTCTGGTATCCACCACGGATTTTCACTCACTGCACCGACAAAAGGAAATTTTTGCCGTCCTGTCACATCGTAAATGCCCCAATGTTCACTAGACGCACCTTCCGTTGAGTGTTTCCACGGCTGATCAAAGGCTTCCATGAGGTAATAGTCGTAATTATGGGTAGCCGCAAAATTGACAAATTCGCGCACAAAACGGGCTTCGTTCAACAAAGAAGCCGCGCCTTTACCTTGAATATCACCTTTACTCGGCCAGCCTGCTTCAGCAATAACAATGGTTTTGTTGGGATAGGCGGTGCGTAACTGCTCATAACGCCGCTGCATTTCAGCAACTGCCTCTTCAATAGGCAGACTCGACCAATAAGGGAAAATATGCACCGCGAGAAAATCAACTTGCTCGACTAATTCAGGGTATTTTATCCAAGTATCCCACAGCTCACCGACGCTAACAGGTTGATGTACTTGAGCTTTAACTTGTTTTATATAATCAATTAATTCCTGAACTGACAATTCTTTACGAAACAATACTTCGTTACCGACCAGCACGCTATTAATGTTGTTGTATTGTTTTGCCATCGCAATAACGGCATTGATTTCTTGCGCATTATTGATTGGTTTATCATTAATCCACGCGCCTGCCATCACCTGTATGTTGTATTTTTGTGCAACCATTGGCACTTTTTCCTGCCCGTGAGTTGCCGAGTAAATACGCACATTGTTCACTTTGTCGGCAAAAATTTTGAAATCCGCTTCAATTTGTTCTAGCGTCACATCGGGATTAGCACTTAATTCATCATAGCTTTTAATCGCTTGATGCGGCGTGTAGGCAAGTCCGTGTAATTTACCTTGCCAATTCGGTGGTGTTTCACTGGGATTAAGCCCCACCCAAACCAACATATTTCCTAATAACGCAAGGACAAAGAGTAAACCGCTAAATTTTGAACGGGACAATTTCATAAGTGAGTATTTTAAAAAGGCAGGTTAGATTTTTATCGTAAAAAACATAATCTAACCTAATTTGTTTTGGCTATTTTTAATAAAACCCAATCTTTGTAGTCACCTCATTTTGTACAGTATCAGGTAACAGATTAAATAATCCGCCATTAACCTCGCTTAATCTTTCCCAATTCTCAACTTGCAGGGCAAATTTACCCGCGTTAATTAAAATTTCGGCTTGCTCTTTATCCTTGAAACTACCATAACTATTTTCAAGTAAATCTTGAAAAACAGATTGTAAAAAGTGAGGGGTATGCCATAAAATCATTAAAATCAAAGAGCGTAATTCTCCCGTTTTTTCTCTAATTTTAATAATATTATTTGAATTTAAAAAAGCTGGTTCTTGGCTAAAAATGCCATTAATCGCTTCCTTTTCTTGTTCGTTCCCATAATCGGCTGATATTTCTTTTGCAGATTGTTTTTTCTCCAAATAGTCGGCTTTAGCAACTTGCAAGTGTTTATCCCTAGTGGCATTATCAATCTCTTGCGCTAATTTCCGCTTTTTGTCTTCCAGTTGATAACGTTTGTCAGTTACATCATCTGCTGTTAAATCATAAGATTCATTCTGTATCTCTACCATTTGTTTTTTCAAAGTAACCAGAGATTTCACTGTGTCATTTTCATTGCGCTTTTCCGCTTGATGAATTTCATGTTTTAGTTTTTCTGATAGCGTTTCAACTTGCTCAATTAATAACTCAACGGGAACATCACGGTTTTCAGGAACGAAAATATGTTTAAACTCTTGGTCAGCCATTTGTAAATAAGCGGTAATTATTACATCCCTTGATTCAGACATTTCTAAAGTAATCTCAATATCTGAACCTTTTACAACATCCCGACTTAAATCCGTGCCTTTTATTTGAATAAACCCTATCGGTTTATTTGCTTCGGGTAACGTATCATGCCGACCTTCAAATACTCTGATAGTAATCACTTCATCGTTAGAGCCTTTCTTAACGGTTTTATTTAATGCTCTAGTGAACTTTTTATGAAGTGGTAAACCATCGTTACGTTGAAAAACTAACGCTAATTTAGTTTTACCTGAATGCTCTTCATCATCCACTTCTAAACATATATCTTCTGGCAAAGGCTGACCACCTATATTATAGGTATCTTGAGCAATTCCAATTTGTTCAGCATTGGTGGTAATTAAATTATTTTTCTGGTCATAAACAGCTAATTTAAAGAAATTAAAACTCTTTTGGACTAAAGGCAAATCCTCGTTAATTTTACTTTTAAGCGTTTTTAATCCCGTATCAAATCCACCATCCGCTCTGGTAATGCGATAAAATAAACCGTCAATATTACCCTCAAATTTAGCAGCAAAAATCTCTTCCATTTCTTTGGTTGCTTTTTGATATGCCATTTTCACTTTTAGAGCAACATTTTCTTTCGGTTTTTCTTGCTCAAAGGATTTTTGTTTTGTGCCAGCATAATAAGCCGCGCCAATTGCTACCGCTGTCGTTGGGTCAATATCACAGTTGACTGGAATCTGTAACATTTCAGCAACTCGACTTCTCACATAAGGAATAAAAGTAGAGCCGCCCACCATTAATACAAACTGTATATCTTTTGTAGTCAGAGAATTACGGGTGATAATTCTTTTTATCATCTCAACAGTGCTATCAATATGAGTCTTAATAATGGATTCAAATTCAGAGCGCGTTATGGTGATACTTTCATCTAATTCATTACTTTCTTCATCTTCAATTTCTACTTCAACCGAAGCCGATGTTTTTGCAGATAATTCTATTTTTGCTTGTTCTGCTTTATTTAAACAAGTGTAATACTTTCCATTGTATTTACCTGATGCACTTTGCATTTCATTATTAAGCTCAGAAAAATTACCCGCTTTTTCAAGATGTGGAATAATTATTTTTTCAACAATCAATTGGTCAAAATCCGTACCGCCTAAATAATTATCGCCTTCATGGTCTAATACTTTCATTTCCCCATCTTGGATTTTAATTAAGGCAACATCAAATGTACCGCCACCTAAATCATAAACCAACCATTGCCCATTAGTTAGCTCTTTTTCTTTGATTTTATTGGCATAAGCTAAACTTGCGGCAATCGGTTCTTGCAACAAAACAACTTGTTTAAAACCTGCTTGCAATCCTGCTTCCTTAGTTGCATTCGATTGAATTGTGTCAAAAGAAGCAGGAATAGTAATAACAGCCGCTTCAACATTTTCACCAGTTTGGACAAATGTTTTTAATTCTTTTAATACATAAGCGGATAATTCAATCGGTGTTTTCGATTGTTTTAAACAAGCGATTTTATAACTTTCGGTTGTTCCCATTTTGCGCTTAAACGTACCTAGCACATCTTTAGGACTTTTTTCCCAATATTCTTTTGCTTTACTTCCTACTATTACTCTATCTTTACGAAATCCTACTACTGAGGGCAATGTATCTTTCCAGTCAACAGGATTTTTAAAAACCTGTATTTCGCCTTTTACAAATTTAGCAATCACTGAATTAGTTGTACCTAAATCAATACCGAAATTAATCATGTTTTCCATAGTAAATACTCTGTCTATTCTTGAGATTGCACAACAACAACCGCTTTTTGAACGATTTGTGTCATATTATTTTGTTTTAAGCGAATAATCGGCTTAATTACTTCGATGATAACCAAATCTTCTGTATTCTCGCCTGCAATACTCGCATTGCAATCTGTCCTTGTTTCATCATATTTTTGACCAATTGGATTTTCATAAACAAAACTAACCTCATTAGCAAATAATGACGTAATTTGACTTTCTAAAATTTCTCTTAGTTTATCTACATTTCTTTGAATAGAATTTGATTCTTGCAATCTTTCAACTTTTCTTTCTATTTCAAAAATTTGATTAACAATATCTAAAAGTACCTCGACCTGCTTAGATACTTTTGCTGTTTGTACTATCATAATTTTAACCTTTTACTTGTTTTTATTGAAAAACTCAGAGTCATTGCTTGATTGTGTTTTCATATTGCCATTTTTTACAGTGTAGAGAGTTATCTCTCCAGTAGTATAACTGTATTCATTATTGTTAATAGTAGTTAAATTATCTGATTTACTATAATGTAAATTTGTTTCAAAACTTCCTTTTGTGCCACATGAATTAATGATTTCAGGATTCCAATCATTACCATGCACTACTTTTAGATAATATGTGCCAGCAGGTATTTTTTTCATAGTGAAACTATTACCTGCTCTAATATATTCATTTCTAACAACTCTTTCTGTAAAATTATCAGCCAAAGTAACAATAACATCGGTTTGATTACCATTGTAAAAAGTTATCCAAGCTTCACCTACATATATTCCTTTACCAAAACAAGCATCGAAAGGTGATTCGCCATCTTTAAGTTGATTCCCTTTGTAAGGACTAATAACTTCTTTTTGAACAGCTTCATTTTCTGGGAAATTAGTAGCTTCTTCGGTATTAGTAGCAATATTAGGTGCTGTGGATTCAAAAGATGACCACCCATTTTTAAGTTTATTTATTTTATAAGGATTAAGATCATCTTGAGTAATACTAATGTCCTTTGAAAAATCAGTCGTTCCTTTTCGACTAGAAGTAACCTCTACGGCTTTTGAATTAGCTATATTTTCTGAACCAACATCATAATGCCTATCTACTGGTTTTTTTATAGATGATAAATTAGTTGTCAAGTTATCATTATTTTTTACATTTAACCAGATTAAACATAATACCAAAACTAATAACAAACCTATAGAAATCATAGATATACTTTCTTTTTCATCATTTTTATTATAATCTGATTCCAATTGAATTTTATGTCTAAGTGTATTAAAATCATCAGTTATCTTTTCTTTCAACGCAGTATCTTTAATATTTATTTTATGAGAAATACTAATAACTGACAGAGCGGATTTTGCATTAAATTTATTCCATATATCTACGGATAAGTTCCGTAATTTTAATGCGATTAAATGCCTTATATCTTCAAATTTATGTGGTAACTTATTTAATTCATCAACTGAAAACAATTGTTCGATTGTTGTAGAAATTCCATTAGTACCAATAACACCACTTTCAAAATTTTCTGTTATTTTTATTAATTCTAAAAAAATTTTCTCCCATTTATCAAAAATAAGTTTATCAGTCTTGGCTTGTTTTTCTTTTTCGTTAAGTTCATTAATTTCTTCTACTTCTTTTTGTACTTTAATTTTTATTAAACCATCTATTTTTATTCGTTGAGCATAACAAACTATGTTATAAGAAATTTGAGTATATCGAAAATTGTAAACTCTAATAGCAATATTCCGTAATTCCATAGCAATATCATTGCGTTGCTTTTGGAAAAAATCGGGTAATGAATTTAATAGTTCAATATTAGCAACTGATTTACAATTATTTTCTATGCTATTAATATTTTTATCATTTGGGCTAATATCCCGCAATTCGTCTATTTGTTCATTAAGTAACCTAGACAAATTTTTATAAAGTTTATCCGTGTATTCTTGATTAACTAAAAGAGGAACAGAAAATAGCTTATCAACAATAGCATTGTTTCCAGTTTTAAATGCCTTTAACAGCAATTGACTAAAGCTTTCTGCAAAATAAGGACTAACAAAATTTATAAAATCTTGGTTTTGGTAGGCTTTATGAGGCTGGTAAAGATAAAAAAACTTAACATCATTATTTAACAACAATTCATTTAAATGAATATTTTTCTTGATAAAAAAATACATATTCTTTGTCTTGTTATCATCTAATTCATCAACAAGTTTGATAAATTCAGACCTGGATATTTTCTGATTACCTATTTCAAGAAAACCATCATTCAATTCAATGTCGGCTAATTTTCTACGTTTAGCTTTTTTGATAGCGTCATTATCGGTAGTTTCTACTTCAAGCAAATCGAAAGGATTGATAAAATTCATTGGCTCATATCGTGTTTTGAGGTCATTATAAAATCTGCATTTTTCCCATGATACTAAGACTTCAAGAGTTAATCGATGAAAGCAAAGTTTACGCTACAATTAGAGCGTTGCGTTGGAAAAGTTTATGTATACCGACGAATACGCTATTTACAGTCGCTTAGAAGAATGGGGCTATTCACATAAGACACCCCGTACCCCGCAATCTCGCGTAGGGCGCAATAGGCAATACCGCGTACCCCGCAATCTCGCGTAGGGCGCAATAGGCAATAGCCGTATTGCGCCGTATGTGAATGAACATCATGCTACGCCCTACGCACTGATTATTTTAAAAAGCGAATAGAGTTATGCGATGGTCTTGTGAACAAACCAGCCATAATAAGCAATATAACAATAGCAAAGTAGCGGTATGAAAAAGGCGTATTGAATGCCTATGACATCGGCACATAGTCCTTGTATGACGGGAAGAATAGCTCCGCCAACGATTGCCGCGCATAAAATGCCAGAGCCTTGCTCGGTATATTGACCCAAACCACGCAGTGCGAGTGAAAAAATAGTGGGGAACATAATGGAGTTAAATAATCCAACGGCAAGAATAGCCCACATTGCCAGTTGCCCACTACTCAAAATGGTTAGCAAAACTAACAGTGCAGCTACCATTGCATTGAAAGTTAATACTTTGCTTGCGTGAATTTTTTGCATGACGGCAAAACCAATAAATCGCCCCACCATTGCCCCGCCCCAATAAAAAGACACATATTTTCCCGCTTGCTGGGTGTCTAAATGTGCAACCGTGGGTTCACTGAGAAAACTAATGAGGAAACTACCGATGGAGACTTCACCGCCCACATAAACAAAAATAGCGATTGCGCCAAGTAGCAAATGTTTATAACTCAACGCGCTGTGGTGCGTGTTGTCAGCTTCGACTCGTTGCGTTGTTGCTGCGGTGATTTTAGGTAATTTAATCAGCGCGAAAATAATAGCGACAAAAAATAATAACGCGGCAAGCACTAGATAAGGCTGCTGCACGGCAGCAGCTTGACTGGCTTGATAGAGTGATAAATCATCAACACCCAGTTGTTTTATTTCTTCGACAGTTTTTACTGCCGTATTAAGAATAAACAACGCGCCAAAATAAGGGGCTATGGTTGTACCTAAGGAGTTAAAGGCTTGTGTTAGTGTTAGCCGACTTGAGGCGGTTTCGGCACTGCCCAAAACGGTAACATAAGGATTTGCCGCAACTTGCAATAAGGTAATACCTGAGGCTAACACAAAAAAAGCGGCTAAAAATAACGGGTAAGAGCGTGTACTGGCAGCAGGATAAAATAGCAAACAACCAACACCAGCCACTGCTAAACCCGCAATAATGCCGCCTTGGTAGTCAATTTTTTTAATGAGATAGCTACTCGGTACAGAAACAACAAAATACGCCATGAAAAAGCAAAATTGAATGAGCATAGCTTGCGCATAATTCAAAGTAAAAACGGCTTTGAGATGCGGAATTAAAATATCATTTAAACAGGTTATAAAACCCCAGATAAAAAACAGCGAGGTCAATACCGTCAACGCGCCCCAGTTGGTTTTTTCATTGTTGTCAGCGGTATGAGATGCCATTATTCTGTCACGGTAAAGGTTGCTGATTCATTACCAATCATAACGTTAAAGTCACCCGCTTCAACAATTCGCTTCAAATCCACACCGATAAACGATAAATCGGCAGGGGTGAGTGTGAAGGTGACGGTTTCTGTTTGATTGGGATTTAATTCAACTTTTTTAAAGGCTTTGAGTTGTTTATTCGGGCGCGTTACTGATGCAGCTAGGTCATTAAGATACAACAAGACCACTTCTTTACCTTTAACTGCCCCCGTATTTTTAACTTGTACCGTGACATTAAGCGTTTCTGAGCTAGTTATAGTGTGTTTTTCTAACGTTAAGCCGCTGGTTGCAAAGCTGGTATAACTTAGACCATGAGCAAACGGATACAGCGGCGAATGGACATTCGGCTTAAAGACTTCGCTAGGTTTGTAATCATAAGGCGTAATACCGTTAGTATTTCTTGGGTAAGAAATCGGTAATTTGCCATTAGGGTTATAGTCGCCATATAAAATATCAGCAATCGCACCACCGCCTTCCATACTCGGTAAAAAGCCCAGCAAAACCCCTGCGGCTTGGTCGGCAATCGGTGTAATAATGCGTGGACGACCACCTAACATCAATAGAATGACAGGTTTACCCGTAGCAAGAACGGCATTAGCGAGTTTCATTTGTGCAGGTTCAAGAGCAAGTGATTCAATATTGCCAAAGGTTTCAATATAGGTTTTTTCACCCAAACAAAGCAGCACATAATCATGGTTTTTTGCTTCAGCAATGACTTTATTTATATCCTTTTCAGTGTCAAAAGAACTGCCCTCAATGTATGTGATTTTACCCGTCGATTTTTGTTGCAAGGCTTTTAATACTGTGGCTTTATCGTGCGGATACAGGCTTTCATTACCCCCATTCCAAGTCATAGTCCAGCCGCCGTTTAGGACACTCAGTAAATTAGCGGTTGGCCCTGTTACCAAAATGGATGCCGATTTTTTTAGCGGTAATACAGAACCTGCATTTTTCGCTAACACAATGGACTCATGCGCCGCTTGCTGGTTAATTTTTTGGGCTTCAGCGGTGGCAAATTGATTTATCGGTAAAAAAGTCGTGTCAGGGTTAAATAATCCAGTCTGATATTTAAGCGTGAGTATTCGTGTAACTGCTTCATCAATACGCGCCAACGGCACTTCATTCGATTTAACCAACTCCAGTAATAGCTCACTAAACGAAAAATCATTCGGCACCATACTCATATCAATGCCCGCCATAACTGCAATTTTGACCGCTTCCTTAGGTGAAGCCGCTAGCTTATCGCGGGTATAAAGCCGTTGTATATCTTCCCAATCGGATACCGTAACGCCTTTAAAGCCCATTTCTTCACGCAAAATCGTCGTTAGATAATGATGATTTGCATGACCAGGAATACCATCAACCTCGCCAGAATTGACCATGACTGTCGGTGATCCTGCTTTTATACCTGCTTCAAAAGTGGGTAGAAAATACTCGCGCAGCATTCTTTCGCTTATCCACGCAGGGGTTCTATCCTCACCATTAATGGGAAAACTGTAACCAACAAAATGCTTTAAACAGGTTGCAGCCTTATCAGGCGCGGAAAAATCAGTGCCTTGATGACCTTTGATATAGGCTGAACCCATAACAGTCGCTAAATGCACATCTTCGCCATAAGTCTCCCATAAACGCGCCCATAAGAGTTGACGACCTATATCCATCACAGGATAAAAATTCCAAGCCAAACCAGAAACCTTGATTTCGCGGGCAGTAATCTCACCTTCTTTAAGGCTTAATTCAGGATTAAAAGTGGCTGCCATATTGATGGCTTGTGGAAATAAGGTGGCATTTTTCGTGTAGGTCGCGCCGTGAATTGCATCAATTCCATAAATAACGGGAATTTTTAAACGACTTTTTGCCGCAGTGTCTTGTACTGTCTGTATTATTTTTCGCCACGTTTCAACAGACCGTCCTTTATCAAACGGCGTATTCAAAATAGAGCCGACATGGTGGTTGTTAATGGCATCATCGAGTTTAGCGGTATCCATAGGAAAATCGGCATTGGGATCGCCACCAATCACGGAAAAATCTATTTGCGTCATCTGCCCGACTTTTTCTTCCAGTGTCATTTGCGACAACAAATTGCTGACCTTATCGGCAATGGTGGTATCTTTGCGATTGATTGTCTCCATCGCGCAGGATGACAATACAAAGGCAGCAATAATTAAAGCAGTCGTTTTTATGTTCATTATTTTTCTTGGGTAAAAGGATGGATAATCAGAGTCCAAGGCAAGAGTTGGACGACACAAAACCTCCAAAACGTGTTTTGGACTCCGAAAGTTAGCCGCGCTTCGGCTTAATTAATCGCGTGTCAATCACGCTTCGTACAGCCATTAGTCAATAGCGGTATCGCAAGAACGATTAAACTCAAGAACCATTTGATTAGTTGTTCATTGCTGACAGTAAGGATAAATGCTCGCCAAACAAGGTCGCTTGAGTCAGGATAGGCAAGAATAAGATCACCACCGTGTGCAAAGGCGTAGGTCTCACCAACGAGTAAAGCCACTGCTATAACGAGTAAAGCCACTCCTGTAATGAACATCAAATAGCCTAACACTTTATCTTGTAACTGATCGACAGCACTGTGACCAATTAATTCACTGATGTTACGCATACGTTCAGAAGAATCAGTGGCTGTAGCGAATTCAGAAAATTGTAACTCATTGATTTTAAAAGATGGATGCGTAACATTAGTTAATTCATTCAGGCTAAAAAGCCGCAACGAAAAACGGCGATTAGACATAAAATAACCCACTACCATTAAATAAATTACCCCGATAACAGGAATGCAAGTTGTTAGATACGGAAAGCTGATATAACGACCATCGAGAGCTATTCCATAGGTTTTATAGAGCGCGAAACCAACAAATATCATATAAAGTGTGTACAGCCACGCACCACTGCGTACTATGATACTCTGCGTCAATAACGTGTAAGCACGGTGCAGGAATAAGCCAGCCATTACTGTACTTAAGAGGCTGGCTGTCACCGCATAGACTCGTTGCCAATCGTTAAAACTGGTCACCCACAACCAATTGACTTCATCGACTAATAAAGCACTGAGCAGTTGCCCGAACACTAAAAAAACTCCGAGTTTGGCGGGATGCAATGTAGCTAACTCTTTAATTTGTCGCCAAAAACACAGCGTGATGAACAGAAATAATCCCGTAACTTGGAAGAGTCCAACAGCCCAGCGCGGCGTTTCATACACGCTGCCCGTGAGTGGAAAGACTTCGGTTCTATCGGCTGAAAATAAGCCCCAATTGGCTCCGACTACACCTTCTAAATCACTTTTCCACGATTGATTAACGGCTTCAACAATGTTGTAATCGAAGTGGTTTTTGTTGGCTAATTGAATCAACTCGCGAATAAAACGCGCTTCATTAACCACGCTAGGTACAGCTGAACCGCGTTGCCGTCCTGCACTTGGCCAACCTGATTCACCAATCAGTATGTCTTTACCTGCCGCTTTTTCTTGCACTTTTTTGTAAATATTAACGATATGTTCAGGTGCTTTTTCGATAGTAACAGGGTCATCTTCCCAGTAAGGCAGAATATGAATGGTAACAAAATCAACTTCATTAATGAGCTGCGGGTACTTCATGTAAATCGACCAGACATCGGCATAAGACACGGGTTGTTTAACTGCTTTTTTAACCGTACGAATATAATTGATAAGTTGATCGATTTTTAAATCTTTACGCAATAACACTTCATTACCAACAATCACGCGCTTCACTACGTCAGGATAAGTATTTGCTGCATGAATCAGGACTTTAATTTCTTGTTGATTATCTTTGTCAGCAGAATTTAACCACGCGCCTTGCGTCATCGTTAAACCGTGTTTTTGTGCCAATGCGGGTATAGACGACATTTCACTTTCAGAACTGGCATAAGTACGAATACTGTAGGTTTTATCGGCAAGTAATGCCAAATCAGCATCAATTTGTGCAGCCGTAGGAAACTTTCCTTCAAGCGGGCTTTGTCCATCTCGATACGGCGCGAAGGACAAGCTGTTTAACTTACCTTGGGGAATATCGTTGCCAATGTCATGAGGTAAATTTGTCAGCCAATTGAACAATCCGTTAGCTAAAATAATCAACACAATAATTGAAATAGTTCTTATAGTTCTCATAAGTTCTCATAATTTTTTAATAAAAAGTCAGCAAGTAGATACATATCCACATATCGCGTAACGGAATGTGAAAAATCTTTGCCCTACCCAATGATATAATATGTCATCACCTTACCGATATAAAAAAATACCCATTCGCAAAAGATAGGCTTCCTTTGTTAGTCCATTCAAAGACAGCTAAATCAACAAGCCCAGCGGTTAGACGATAACAGGCGGCAATGCTACACTAATCGCTATTATCAACATATTGGAATCAACATCATGGCACAAGATTCACAGCATCTTATTTGGATAGATTTAGAAATGACGGGGCTTAATCCCGATACGGATTTGATTATTGAAATTGCAACTATCGTCACGGACAAAGACTTAAATATTTTGGCGCAAGGTCCTGTTATCGCCGTGCATCAATCAGATGAGGCATTGACCGCGATGGATGATTGGAATCAATTACATCATGGACAATCAGGCTTGATTGACCGTGTTAAGGCTTCGACTATAAACGATGCTGAGGCAGAACGCTTAACAATTGAGTTTCTTAAACAATGGGTTTCTGCTAATACGTCACCTATTTGTGGTAATAGTATCGGGCAGGATAGACGGTTTTTAGTGCGCTATATGCCTGAGTTAGAGGCGTATTTTCATTATCGCAATATTGATGTTTCTACTCTGAAAGAACTTGCCGCTCGTTGGGCTCCCGCTTTAAAAGATGGCTTTAAAAAAGAAACTAAGCATCAAGCATTAGATGACATTATTGAATCTATTGAAGAATTACGTTATTACCGCGAACATTTTATTAAGTTTTAACGATGAATCAATTGATTGTAGTCGCATTTGGTGGAGCGGCGGGTGCTGTGGTGAGATTTTTGGTTTCAACAGGCATTTATCAATGGTTAGGACGCGATTTTCCATTCGGCACGTTGGTGGTTAATGTTGTGGGTTCATTTTTAATTGGCTTGTTGACCGAAGCCTTGATTCTGCAACGTATCGCTATCGGTGTGGAATACCGAGCTGCTATTCTCATTGGCTTTATTGGCGCGTTTACTACCTTTTCTACCTTTTCCTTAGAAACCTTTTATTTGCTAGAGCAGGGAGATTTTAGCAAAGCGTTGTTAAATGTAGCGTTTAGTGTTGGTGGCTGTTTGTTTGCAGTTTGGCTGGGCTTACTGTGTGGTAAAAGCTTATTTTTATACTCAGGCGGGGTGATACATTGGTCAAACCATGTTATTCCCTACGCATTGCTGATAGTCAACGCAATTGGCGCGTTTTTAATCGGTATTATTGCCACTATTTTGCTGCAAAAAATCGCTCTGCCTATGGAAGAACGCGCCGCGTTGCTGGTAATTATGTTAGGTACTTATTTAACATTATCTGGCTTATACATCATTTTATTTTTGATAGAACGAGGTTATTCATTCGATAGTCATTTGAATGCCATGTTAGGCATTTTTGTCAGTAATGGCTTACTGTGTATGTTCGTGATTTGGCTAGGATTACTGGTAGGTAAACAGATATGAGTATAAAACGTGTAAAATGTTTTTGCTCTATTCGTGTTATTAGTGCTACCATTGGACGCGATAAAAGTTTGAGCCAGCTTTATTTTTAAGTTGGGATTTGTAAAGCCAAAATTGGCGATTTTTTTAAGTATAGAGTGAATTATGTCAGATCAAGTTGTAGGTACCGTTAAGTGGTTCAATGATGAAAAAGGTTTTGGATTTATTGAGCAAGAAGGTGGTAAAGATGTTTTTGTTCACCATACAGCAATTAACGGTAGTGGTCGTAAAACTTTGAAAGAAGGGCAAAAAGTTACTATGCAAGTAACTCAAGGCGCGAAAGGTCCACAAGCTGAAAATGTGACTGTAACTGCGTAACAGCCTCATAAAAAAACTAAAAGCCCAAAAGCCGATAGGCTTTTGGGCTTTTCTTTGTCGTTCTATTTAATTGGGCTACGCGTGAAACTGCTCAATCTGCGTTAAAATGCCTTGCACATCCAAGCCACACAAGGCGAGCAATTCTTCGCGTGTGCCTTGTTCGACAA
>JBAXNR010000057.1:0-28123 GCA_037133675.1 Methylococcales bacterium | reverse complement strand
TCATTGCCAATAAAGAACTTTTTTTTCAAAACGCAGAAAAAGAACACCGAGCCGCTGAATTAATCATTGCCAATAAAGAACTTGTTTTTCAAAACGCAGAAAAAGAAAAACGAGCCGCCGAATTAATCATCGCCAATACAGAACTCGCTTTTCAAAATGAAGAAAAAGAACAGCGAGCCGCTGAATTAGTTGCCATAAACAGCGAACTACGCATCGCTGCTACTGTGTTTGAATCGCAGGAAAGCATGATGGTAACTGATGCAAACTCTGTAATTCTGCGAGTCAATCACGCCTTCACTCTCCTCAGCGGTTATTCCGCTAAAGAAGTCATTGGTAAGAACCCGCGACTGCTACGATCGGGTCGTCATGATGCCAGCTTTTATGTCGCTATGTGGGAGTCTATTAAACGCACTGGCGGTTGGAAAGGCGAAATTTGGAATCAGAGTAAGTCGGGAAATATCTATCCAGAATATATGCGTATTACTGCGGTACAAGATAAGAACAATTTAGTCACCCATTATGTCCGTACTTCCACTGATATTGGAATTACTAAGTCGGCATTGGCAGAAGTTGAACGGATGGCTTTTTATGACTCACTTACGAAGCTGTCTAATCGGCGATTACTTTGGGAGAGGTTAAAGCTGATATTGACAACCAGTTATCATAGTAATCAAAAAGCCGCGCTACTGTTTATTGATATAGATCATTTCAAAGCTTTAAACGACACATTAGGGCATGAGATTGGTGACTTATTGTTACAACAAGTCGCGCAACGCCTGAGTTCTTGTGTCCGTGAAGATGACACCGTTGCCCGTTTGGGTGGCGATGAATTTGTCGTGCTACTCACTAATTTGGGTACACGAATTCGTGAAGCAACGATGCTGGCTGATGTCATTGGTCATGAAATTTTGAGAGTACTTAGTCAGCCCTACCAATTGGGTATACACAATTATCAGGGTAGTTCTAGTATCGGTGCGACCGTATTCAATTATGCGAGTGGCGATAAGAAAAACAATATATTAAGGCAGGCAGATATTGCCATGTATGTCGCCAAGGATTCAGGACGTAATGCCCTGCGTTTTTTTGACCCGCAAATGCAGATTAATATCGATGCGCGGGTTGTATTGGAAGCTGACTTGCGCCTAGCTCTAGCAGAAAACCAGTTCGAGCTGTATTACCAAGCACAAAGCACTCATGAGGGTCGCATTGTCGGTGCAGAAGCCTTAATTCGCTGGCAACATCCACGACGAGGTTTAATTTTTCCTGATGCGTTTATTCCACTGGCTGAAGACGTTGGCTTGATAATCCCTATCGGGCGATGGGTTTTGCAGACAGCCTGCACTCAGCTAAAAATCTGGGCAGACAATGCTCATACCCAACATTTGCAACTGGCGGTCAACGTCAGTGTGCAACAGTTCCATCAGGCTGACTTTGTCACCCAAGTACAGCAAATACTCAGCAACACTGCCATCAACCCCGCACGGCTTAAGCTAGAACTCACAGAAAGTCTTGTCATTGATAGTGTGAGTGACACTGTTGTAAAAATGCACACACTCAAGGAAATGGGAGTGCGCTTTTCGATGGATGATTTTGGCACAGGTTTTTCATCCCTGAATTATTTAACCCGACTGCCACTTGACCAACTCAAAATTGACAAGTCCTTCGTTCAAAATATCGGCGTAAAACCCTCCGATATGATGATTATACAAACCATCATTAACTTGGTTCACAATTTAAACATGGAAGTGATCGCTGAAGGTGTGGAAACCGAGGAACAACGTGCTTTCTTGGAAGACAATAATTGCCTGCTTTATCAAGGTTATCTGTTCAGTAAGCCCGTGCCAATTGCGCAGTTTGAAGCATTAGTTCAGAAAATTGAACCAACGCCTGAAATGAATGGGTAGCTTGGATTGCCGTCTTTTTGGCAAGCCAACATTATCTGGTTTCGTTGGATTATAAAAGAGCCGCTGCCCAACCTAAGGCTAGATTTAAAAGCCATTCTGTCACCATAAACCCTATGATGTATAAGACGCTGTATCATCAAAAACATCGTACAAAACCATAGATTGAGAAAATGCGGTAAAATGCTTAAAAAGTACCCACTTAACCAAGGTAAATAAACAACATTATGACTATTTCACTCACTGAAACTGCGGCAACGCAGATTAAAAAACAACTGGAAAAACGCGGAGCAGGGGTTGGTTTAAAATTGGGCGTAAAAAAATCGGGTTGCTCAGGTTACGCTTATGTATTGGATTACGCCGATAAACTCAATGAGGATGACGCGGTATTTGAAGACTTCGGTGTTAAAGTCATCGTCTCTGCCAGTGATCTTGAAATTATTGACGGTATCGAACTGGATTATCGCCGCGAAGGTATTAATGAAGCCTTCCAATTTAATAATCCCAATGTCAAAGGTACTTGCGGCTGTGGCGAAAGCTTTTCTGTCAGCTAATTAAATAAAGTCTTATCCACGAAAAGCACGAAAGAGACGAAAAATTTGTGGAGTCCAAAACAAGTTTTGGACGATTTTAACCAGTCCAAGTCGTGCCTTGGACTCCAATCTATATTTTCGGGCTTTTCGTGTCTTTCGTGGACAAAAAAATAACTCCCTATTCAAAAGAATCTAAACAATGCCCCTACTCCGTTTATCAAACATCTCCATCGCCTTCGGCACTCACTCTTTATTAACTAATGCTGAATTTCAACTAGACGCTGGCGAACGCGTCGGCTTACTCGGTCGTAATGGTGAAGGCAAATCCACGCTGATGAAAATCATCGCGGGCAACATTCACGCCGATCACGGCGACATCTGGCGACAACCTGAATTAAAACTCGCGTGGTTAGAACAATCCCCAGACCTGCCAGACGATGCCACCATTTATGACGCAGTCGCCGCTGGTTTAGGCGAATTGGGCGAATGGATTACCCGCTATCACCATTTGTCGATGACGATGGATTATGAAGACGAAAAAGCCCTTAACGAACTGGGCGACTTACAACACAAACTGGAAGCACAAAACGGCTGGCATTTTCAACAACGCGTTGAAAACACCCTAAGCAAACTGGATTTACCACCCGACTTAAAAATTAACAGCTTATCAGGTGGTTGGAAACGCCGTGTTGCGCTGGCTAAAGCCCTAGTCATCGAGCCAGAAGTCTTATTATTAGACGAACCAACCAACCATTTAGACTTTGAATCCATCACTTGGCTAGAAGAACAACTGCTGAACTTTCAAGGTGCGGTATTATTCGTTACCCACGACCGTGCTTTTTTACAAAAACTTGCCACCCGCATCATTGACTTAGACCGAGGCAATCTCGTGTCATGGCAGGGCAGCTATGACGATTACCTACGCCGCAAAGCCGCTGCCCTAGAAGACGAAGCCAATCAAAACGCCGAATTTGACAAAAAACTTGCCGATGAAGAAGTGTGGATTAGACAAGGCGTAAAAGCCCGCCGTACAAGAAATGAAGGACGTGTAAGAGCCTTAGAAGCCCTACGCGCCGAACGCGCCCAACGCCGTAACACCCAAGGCACGGCAAAAATGGCGTTAGAAACAGGCGACAAATCAGGCAAAAAAGTCATCGAAGTCAATGATGTCAATTTTGGTTATGGCGACAGAACCATCATTAAAAACTTCTCCACCCTAATCCAACGCGGCGACAAAATTGGCTTAGTCGGTGCAAACGGCGCGGGTAAATCCACGCTATTAAAACTGCTACTGAAAGAGTTAGAACCCACCAGCGGCACAGTCGAACAAGGCACACGCCTAGAAATCGCCTACTTCGACCAACTGCGTGACCAACTCGACCCCAACATGACCGTGGTCGATACCGTCGCCGATGGCAATGATTTTGTCGAAATCGCAGGCAACAGACGGCACGTCATGTCCTACTTAGGGGATTTTTTATTCGCCCCTGCCAGAGCGCGTTCACCCGTCAAAAGCCTATCAGGTGGTGAAAAAAACCGCTTACTACTCGCCCGATTATTCACCAAACCCGCCAACCTCATCGTCATGGACGAACCCACCAACGACCTAGACCTAGAAACCCTAGAACTGTTGGAAGAAAAATTAGTCGATTTTTCAGGCACACTATTAATCGTCAGCCATGACCGCGCCTTTCTCGACAACGTAGTCACCAGCGTGTTTGTCCTCGATGGCACAGGCGATGTAGAAGAATTTGTCGGTGGATACAGCGACTGGTTGGCATACAGCACCGCCCAAAAACAAGCCCAGATTAAAAAGATTAGCGATGCGCCCAAAAAAGACAAACCCGTTGCAACTGCCCCCGCGTCTGCAAAAAAGAAAAAACTCAGTTTCAAAGAACAACAAGAACTGAACAACCTCCCTGTGTTAATTGACGAACTAGAAGCCAAACAAGCGGCACTCACCGAACAAACCGCCGCCCCCAGCTTCTACAAACAAGATAAAAAAGCCGTCGCCAAAACCCTAGACGAACTCAACGCCCTAGAGACCACCCTAGAACAAACCTACGCCCGCTGGAACGAATTAGAAGCCCGCGCCGAAGAAAATACCGAATAATCATTGCCATAAACGGCAAATTACATTATTCTTGTCGGTCTTTCGTAGCACTACGAAACAAAATTAGGAGAAATGGCCGAGTGGCCGATGGCGCACGCCTGGAAAGTGTGTATACGGCAACGTATCGAGGGTTCGAATCCCTCTTTCTCCGCCAAACACAAACCCGCAATCTGTTTGGCTTAGCGGGTTTTTTATTGCCTTGTGAAACTCAATTGATAGGCTTATTAATTACTGCCACACATTAAGAATAGAAACACCACTTCTTTCAACATCACTCACATTTCGCGTCACTAAAATTAAATCATGCACTAATGCGGTTGTTGCTATTAATCCATCAACAATAGGCATTGGTTTACCTTGTTTTTCCAACTCACCTTGTTTGTTTCCCCAATATCGGGCTATTTCTGGTGTAATATTTAAAATCCTATTATCAAACCGTAAAACCAAGTCCTGTTCTAGCCATATTTTCAAATTAGATTTGCGTAATGACAGCGGTAGCTTTGCAATACCTTTTTCGATTTCACCTAAGGTTAAAACGCTAAGAAATAAATAGTCTTCTTCTATGGTTTCAATCCAGTCAATCACCTTTTCGTCAGATTTGGCTTTAATTAACTCCGAAACAACGCAAGTATCAAGTAAGTAATTCATAAATCAATATCGCGCCCTGTGTCTTTATCGCGTTCTAAATCCAATGGTAAATTATAAAGTGGCGATTTTTTGAAAAAATCAACTAAGGTATTTTTAGGTTTCAGATTCTTTTTATAATCTTCAAACGATATAACAACGACCTTTTGTTGATTTTTTAATTCAATAATTTGTGTATGATGTGCTAATGCCTCTTCCATCAAACTATCAAAACTATTTTTTGCGTCTTCGGGTGTCCAAATAGTATTCATTTTATGAGTCCTTTAATTAGGTTTCAGAATTGGGGACATTAATTAATGGTTGCTATTGCAATCTAACTTACGTTACTGTTTTACAGCAATCAAGCCGCTGCTTGTTCTAAAACAGGGCTATGATGCAATAACAATAATTTATCGGCAGATAAGGTTTTTAAAGCGTAGGTTTGACCTTTTATATCGCAAAATTCCACTTCAAAAACATCGGGTTCATAGACCTCCACAATTGTTCCGACTTGCCCTTTATATAAGCCGTTATTGGGGATAGTTTCTAATAAGGCGACAGCATCTAATAATTTCATTTTAAGCTCTCAAAATATAACAGGTGATTAAACGGGCAAAGTCTTCGTTATGGCGTATCATTCAGCACTTTTTAGAGTGGCAGTTTTGTTTTGATACGTTATCTCACATTCTACTGAGTATTTTGTCCCGTATTGATTGCTCTCCAGTAAAGTCGCTGTATTATCTTTAGCGGCTTGTAAAAGAGCGGCTTTTAATATATCTACCTCATCTAAACCGATATTTAATGCCGATTTAAATACCAGTGCTTTATGTTGACCTTCTGGATGCTCAGGATTTAAGCAATAACCGATTAATTTATTTAGGTCAATAAACGCTTTTTCTGGATTAGGTAGTTTTTCCATTGTGTTGGGTTATTCAATATGGTTTCGTAGGTTGGGCTGGCGATAGCCAACCCAACAAAATCCTCGTATTATGTCATGTTGGGTTGCCAAAAAGCGGCAATCCAACCTACGCTAATACTTGCTAGAGAGATTATATTTTTACATCAATAATTTTGCTGGTATCAATACCTAAAATATCGACTACCTTAACCATGATTTTATATTTTCCTGATTGCTCGTATTCATGGGCAACGCTGGTAAATTCAAACGTGGGGTTTTTCTTGGTACGAAAACTTTGCCACTCGTTTTCAAACAAATAATTCCCCGTCCAGTTTTCTTCTATTTCACCTTGTTCATTCTTAACTTTGATAATTTCTTTTTTGTCTTCGTAGTTAAAATCAATTGCCCAATAATCTATCCAATCGTGCCAGTTTTTGGTCAACAAGGTGCGGGTAATAATGCCGTTTTTATCTTTTTCGATTTTAAAAATTTGCCCGTTATCAATCACCACTTTACTACCCGCTCGCATGGATTGCTGTAGCTCTTCAATATCATCCTGAGTGTAACAGGTGACAAAATCAGTTAATTGAATGGTGAGTTTTTTGCCTTTGATTTTTTGTTTGGTATTCAAATAAGCGACATCAAAAAAGCGGGCTTGTCCTTTTGCAACCGCTCTTTTATCGAACACATCTTTAGGAATGTATTTGAGGGTAACAGATACGCCTTTTTCTTTCAGTTCCTGAATAAATTGTGGCGTTAAACCCATTTCAAATTCAAAACCTAAAACGTCTAATTGGGTGTAGAGTTTTTCGCGGCATTCTTCAAAAATATCCAGTAAACGGCTTTGCGTCACAGGTACATCTAAATTACCGACATGAATAAACCGTCCTGCTTTGTATCCGTGACAATGGCTGTGTCCTGCAATGCGCTTGGCTTTATAGGCTTCTAAAATTAAATCCACATACACCTCTTCTTTGGCTTTGAGTTTGCCCTCGCTCAAATCATCCATAAAAAACTGGCGTTCATATTTGCCTAAGTTGAGGATTTCAAAAGCTCTAAAATCTTTGCCGTTGGCTTGTAATTGTCTTTGTACGCCGATTAAGCGTTTGCGGGCGGTGTGAATGGAAAAGCGTCCTAAGTCGGTGGTTATCCATTTGCGCCCTAGTTTTTCGGCAACGGCGGCAGTTGTGCCACTGCCACAAAAGAAGTCTGCAATTAAATCGCCTTCGTTGCTGCTGGCTTTTATTATTCGTTCTAATAATTTCGTAACTTTTTGAGTTGGATAATTTACATCTTCACTGTGAACTTTTCCTAAATCTGGAATATCTATCCACCAATCTTCAATTATTTTTCCCTTTTCATCTAAGGCTTCTAAAAAAACATCATCTTTTCTACCTGACAATGCCGTTTTCCCACCAGTTTTTGTACTTTTAACAAATGGAACTCTTATCTCATCTGGATTGAAAATTCTTTTATCGCTTTTACCAAATAACAAAATATGGTCATGTTTTCTTGGGAAATTTCTTTTTTGATTTGTTGGTCCCGTATAACAATACGCAATATGATTTATAAAATTATCACTTCCAAAAATATCATTTAATAAAAGTCTTAATTGACTAACAACTCTCCAATCACAATGCACATAAATACTCCCATCCGCAGCCAACAAACTGTGCATCAATTTCAAGCGTTCATACATCATCGTTAAATAAGACGAAATCCCTTTGCCCCAAGTATCCCGATAAGCGATTTCTTCAATAATGCTTTGTTTCTTTTCTGCGGTTTCGCCACCAATTTCAATATTAAAACTAAAATCCGCTCCAACTGCAAAAGGCGGATCAATATAAATCAATTTCAAACCGCCCTGATTTTCAATTTCTTCCCTCATTGCCCCATTCACTAACGAAGACAAAATTAATTTGTTATCACCCCATATTAATTTATTTGTCCAACCTTTAATCTGCCTGCCGCGTAAATCGGTGGCAAATAAATCATCCTGCGGTTTATCGGTTTCTTTGCGTGGCTCGTCAATATGCTCAATACTATGAAACGGCAAGGCAATATTGGTAATATCCTCTTTTCTGCCATTCCAAAATAAAAATACATCTTCTTCATCAGCAAACAGTTTATAAATGTATTCTTTGGGTAGTTTTTCACCCGCTTTAATTAATTCGATGATTTTTTCTTTATCGGTATCGTTCATATTAAATTTAACTGTTATATTTCAATTCGCCGCTTGCCACCTTGTGCAAAACAGCCGCTATAAACGCTTGATAAGACATACCCGCTTTTAAAGCCATCGCTTCTATTTTCGGTATATCCTGCTCAATAATTTCAACAGGCACAGACTTTCTTTTTAAGGTATTGATTGCCATCATTTGCAAACGCTTTTTCTCCTGCTCAAACTCATTTTTTGGCAAAGGAATCGCCGCGCCGCTTTCTATATGGCTGATGATTTCCAACTCTTCGGCTGAATAAATTTCTTGATCACTTTTCATTAGTTTTTCCTTTCCTCAGTAACTTGCTATATTTTCTGCTAGGGTAAATTGTTTTTAAGAAAATCTCTTCATTGCTTTCTACATAAGGCACAAGATAGGCATAATCATTAATATTAACCACCAAGCATTTTTGTTCAGGATGATTTGCGCTCGGATTGGGAATAATCTCTAGCAAATTGCCATTTTGCAAAGCCATTAAAATATCTTCAAAACAGATGTTTCTTTCAGCTTTTAAAAGTGCGTTTTTTTCTTCACTCCAACTAAAAACGGCATTGCTCATAATCATTAAACCGTGAACAATTTATAGAGTTCGGCAAACGATTTTAAATCACCTTTCACTTCTTCCCATTTTTCCTGTTTTATATAAACAGGTGTATAGGAATACTCGCTTTGTACGCTGTTAATATCTTTACACCATTGCACTAAACGCTTGATTTTTCGTATATCATCCAAATCTTCCCGCCCTTTGGTTTCCACAATATAAAAAGTTGTGGTACTGGTTTTTACAAAAAAATCAGGAAAATATTCGCTGATATTGCCATTTTCAGCTTGATATTCAATTTTAAAATTAACCCCGCCTTCGCCGCGTGTGTTTTTTGCATACGAAAGCACATCGTTATATTTATTTTCAAAATAAGCGGCAACTTCTAATTCAAACGGATTATCGCCAATAATTTTATTAAATACCGATTTTTTAGGAATCAGAAAAGGTTGGTTTTCTGCAATTTTGGGTTTCGTCAATTTTAATGAAAAAGTGTTTTTAAATTCTGCCGTGCCTTTATCTGTTACGGTTAATTCATCAATGGCTTTTTTGAAGGATGTTTTTAGAATTTCTTTGGTTTCTAATTCTGAAAGATTACGCATGGTTTGAGTATCGCTTAATTCAACTTCTTGGCTAAAAAGCTGATATTTAATAAAACCCTCTACTTTGGGATAAAGAATATTAAAACCACTGACTAAACGACTGTCTTTTAAAATAGCCGAAGTAAAAAAACCAATCACATTTCTATAATCTGGAATGGTATCTTTTAAAACTGTTTTATGCGCAAAATTACCGTCAATATCATTAAAAACAATTTCCATTAATTCTTCATCGTTGAATTTTTTTAACGTCACTTTTTTATTTTTAAATTCAGTCACCTTGATTAATTCCAGGTTTTTAAATTCACGGTAAATTCTGGCACTCATTTGAGGAATTGGAATATCTAAAGCGTCTAAATCTTTATCTTTGTTTTCTTTGTCCACTTCGACAATAATTGGTGATTTTCCTTTTGTGCCTTTTCCCATTGGGCTATATTGAAATTCAACACCCTCTGTTTTTAAACTTTCAACGAACTCTAAAAATGCCGTAGTACCTACCACAACCAATTTTTCAGGCGTATCCAGTGAAAACATTTTACGCAAGCCGCGCCCAATAGTTTGCTCTGGCAAAATTTTTGAATCTGCTCCAAAAGGACGTAAACCAACAATGGTGGTGACGTTGCGCACATCCCAACCTTCACGCAGCATTAGTACTGAAACCACAGCTTTGTAAGGTGAATGGTCTTTATCAATCTCATCGGCTGCTTTACGCAGAACTTCTAAGGCTTCTTTGTCTTTTTTACTGGCTGCCGTTTCTTTGATGTCCCCTGAATTATTGGTATGAATGGTTAAAACAGCGTTTTTCATTAAAGGATAACTGCTTTCTAAAAATGCAGCGGCTTGATCTGCTTCTTTGGTACTCATGGTCATAATAAACAGAATAGGCGTTTTATGATTTTTTAATTCTTCATACTGCTGTTCCCATTCCACATAGCCTAAATCAATATAATCTCGGTAGCGTTCTACAAAGTCGCTGCTGTTTTTTTCCTGAATTTTTTGTCGGGAAGCTTCATCAGGCAATACGGGCGATTTCACTACATTTTGTTTAATGGCTTCCACTAACGGATAATCACAAATAGTTTGAACAAAAATAGCCCCGTTATTGTGTTTGGGGGTCGCTGAATAATCAGCTTGCAAACTTATACCGTTGCCATTTTTTAGTTTTAACTTATTGCTAATATCTTCAATGCTCTTAAACCACGCCAAAGAGCTGTCGTGTATGTGGTGCGCTTCATCATTCAATATCACTAAATCTTTAATTTTGTCGCTTCTTAAAATCTTGCCTAAATCCAATCCTTTTGAGGTGTCTGCATCAGGTTTAGGCTTTGTGCCTAAAAAAGTAGTTTCAAAGGATGGTTCAGGCTCTTCATTGAAAAATACGCGGTGAATGTTGGTCAGGAAAATATTGCCTGATTCCGTGATGGGTTTTAGTTCATCCTGAATATGTAGGCTTAACTGAAAATCGTTTTTCCAGTCTTTATCAGCAAAACCGTTATCAGGAAAAAACGGCTCATCAAAAAACATTTTTAAACCGTCAAAGTCTTTTCGTAAGCGGTTTAGCACAATGATATTGGGCGCAATCACTAAAAAATCTTTTGATAGCTTGCTGTCTGCCTCATACAGTTTATGAAAGTAAGACCAAACCAACGTTAAACCCATGACTTTGGTTTTACCTGCACCCGTTGCCATTTTCACAACATAGCGCGTCCAGTTTTCATCAAACATTCCTGTACTCATACGCTCCGAAGAGTCAAAACGCATCATGTCATATTTATCATGTGCTTTTGCAACTTCATAGAGGTAGATAATGGATTCAATGGCTTCACGCTGCGAAAAGAAAAAGCTGAATTTAGTTTGTCCAATTAAATGCTCTTGGTTAAACCAGAAACTCAGTAATGATTTAGATGTTTCCGATGCACCTTGATAATTTTCATCTCTCCAGTTTTTAACTGCTAACCTGATTTTGTAAACCAATGGCGGTAATAGCTTTTCATAGGCATTTTGAAAAACATCCATTTGGTTTTGTGTTGGATGCCATCGTTCATCAGGTGTAAGTATTCTAAAGGGGTCTGATTTCATGTGTTTTTTACTTGATGCCGTTGTCAATTGTACGTTTCATTAAACCCTAAATACAGGGCGTTTAATAATGCTAGCTCATAGGTTGAGTAGAGTGATAGCGAAAACAGGTATTTTCGACAAAATATTTTCAACACTACTCATGGCTAACTTTTGAATCACAAACAGTTTGGATAGCGCGTAGCTCGAATAGAGCAAAACCTTCATCACGATATGCGTTGAGTTTTTGTATGCAGGGTCAAAGTTTTTCGTTAATTCCTGCTTGCCTAAGAATCGCGTTAGCAGTGGGTTTAGATTGGATAGTGAATGGTACACTGATATTTTTATGGGTAATAGGACTGTGCCAAATCTCATGACTGCCTTTGCCTTGACGAACAAACACGCAACCTGCTGACCGTAAAAGCACCACTCGCTGCGGATAAAAAGTTGAACCCATTACAAGATAACTCTATCGAGTGTTTTAGTATGCGTAAACTGCAAGCGAATATCACCCGCCACATCAATGGCATTAAGTTCAATCAAGTCAGGTGCAACCTCCCACGCCCTTTCTATCAACTGCTCATAACTATCCGCTTCTGTCACTAAACCCAGCGCGTCACACACCGCCGTCCACACACCCTCACAAACAGTCACTTTCACAACAAAAGGCTTATGATGCCTGTTAATAAATTTTGCGACCAACGATAAAGCAGTCATTAGAAATACTCCTTTCTTGATTAAAAATTAACGGTTCATTCTATCAATTATTCAAAGTGAAAACAGCCGTTTCCGACAAACCATTCTGCACAATACCACACTTTGTCAGAACCCCCTCCCTTCGATAAACTTCCTTCGAGGAGCTTCGGGACAGGCTAGTGTGGGCTTCGCGACCCACTCACAACACCATCCGATACCCTCACAGCACCTGACATTGAGCAGTGACCGACGCGCCCGATGCGATAGCGAATTTTGGCAAGACCAGCACGGCAAAGCCCAAAAGTCAGGCGTGTGGTTTCACAGTACCCGCAAAGGTGACGAACCAAAGCCGATAGCTGTGTTTATCTGCGGTGAAATACGCGTTGTTGCTATAGCAAGAGATAAATCGGGGGCAGATTTTTGAATAAAGGTTAACGTATTTCTCGCACTGCTTTTTCCAAAAATGCAGTTAAAAACAAATAAAGCCGCTGCGCGAGTAATTGCTGTAATAATTCGCTATCAATCGTTAAATAATCATGCACTAAAGCATTACGCATACCAATAATTTTGCGCCATTGCTTTAATTCTTCCATCGAAATTATTTGCAGCTCCGCCAATTTATTAAAATTTTCATAGGCATCTAACGGCTGATTTTTACCCGCCGCCTTTAACCAATGTTTTGCCACGCCGATACACGATTCAATTAACACCTGTAAGGCTCTTTCTGCTGCGCGTCGTTCAATACGATTAAACGGACGTTGCACCGCGATAAGCGATAATTCTTCTAAATCTTCCAAACATTCACGCCGATGTTGTTCAATTGCGATTAGATATTCTTTTAACATACGTTCAGTTCCACAATTGCAGCGGGTATTTATGAATAGGTCGAGTGAAATCTAATTCCATACGACTTTGAATCCGCTGTGTTTCCTGCCATAAACGCGATTCATCACAGCTATACAACACGCAATCAGCTTTAATTATTTCCCAAGCTAATGGAATCGGTGCTTGATTAATATCCACAATCGATAATTGAAAATCATGCAAACCTAAAGCCTGTTGCCAATCGAGCGTTAAACATTCAGGACGCAAACGTTTTTCCAGTGGGTCGTCTTTAATAAAGGTTTTAAACGCCACCGCCAAATCATAATCACTGTTTATATTAGCTGTGCCTTTAGCGCGAGAACCATAAAGCCAAACGATCACTATATCGGTGTTTTGTTTAGCTAATTCAATAATAGCTTGCTGTGTATTATTTAGTTTCATTAGCCAATTTTATAATCTCATTTTTTACAAATAACAAATGTGCATAAATCGCTTTTAAATCGTCTATTCTCATACTGTCAAAATTCTGAGAAACGAAGTATTGATATTTATTATTGCCTAATTTTTCTAAAATAACAAAATGCCACATTGCGCCGATAATATAAGTAGATGAACAAAAGTTTTCAGGTATTTGGAACAAGGTTAAGCTTCTAGTTATGCCTGAAAATTTATGCTTAACAATTTACTTATTATTTTTTAGCACTTGCCAAATTTTTTATTCTATAGGTACTCGTCAATAGTATGGGTTAAAGCAAGTTCTATAGATTCAAAAACCTGTAAGTTATCAACAGCCAGCGGCTTATTAATTGACAATCTAATACTGGATTGTTGTAACAATTCAATATCATTATCTCCATCACCAATAGCACAAACATTTGATGAATTAATATTTAATTTATTAACAATAAAATTCAACGCGTTGCCTTTGGAAATAGATTTATCAACTAATTCAACACAATCGGCATGAAAATATTTAATTAATTGCGGTTTGTCTTTGATATAGTCGGCAAAGAATACATTGATGTCTTCTAGGATGCGTTGCTTAGCAAACACAGAAAAATTGGCGTTATTGGGTTGTAGCCAAATAGCATTTTTATACTTGGCTTCTAAATAGTTTGTTACGTCTGAATAATTCGGTTTATTTTCTAACAAACAATAAAACTGTTTCGGTGGGTAGCTTGAACCAAATTGAACTTCTGCACCATTTTCACCAGAAAGAATAATATCTTTTATACCTAACTGTCTAGCTAAACCTGTTAAATAAGCAGTGGGCTTACCCGATAAAATAGCAATGGTGATGCCTTTTTTTTGAATACTCTCAAGTAACTCAATGGTTTCATTAGACACTTGGCTGTTTATTGCGGCTAATGTGCCGTCTAAGTCTAATGCTAGTAGCTTTATAGGGTGTTGAGGCATGATTAAAATCTCGTGATATACAGCAACCTTAGGAATATGAACATAACACGATAAGATGAGTATCGGGTAAGTAGTATGAAGCTCATCTTATTGAGTTACGAATAACGAACTTAGGCGAAGATTTCCGTTAAGAAGTTTTGCATGGTAAGCCAAGAGCGTTTATCTGCTTCAAACTTATAAACCGTGCCAAAATTGGGATCATTAGCCACAGGATTAGTGAATGCGTGCATGGTTTGACCATAACTATGCACTTGCCAATCTGCACCTGCTTTAGTCATTTCATTTTGAAATTCAGTCAGTTGTGCGGGTAAAGCCATTGGGTCATCATAACCGTGCAAGGCTAATACTTTGGCTTTAATGGGGATAGAGTGAATATTATCTGCTGCGTTCAGCAAACCATGAAAACTGACTACGCCTTTTATATCTACGCCTGTTCTGGCTAAATCCAGTACACACAGTCCACCAAAACAAAAACCAATCGCGGCGATTTTGCTGTCATCCACCCAAGGCAAGAGTTTGACAGCCAATAATGCCGCCTTAATACGCTGTTGTAGCAAAGCTCTATCGTGCATAAAAGGTTGCATTAATTTGGAATTTTCTTCAGGCGTTGTGCCTAAGATACCTTTGCCGTACATATCCAGTGCGAAACCGACATAGCCCAATTCTGCCAGTTTTTTGGCTTTGTCATTGGCAAATTCATCGCGTCCTGCCCACGCATGACTGATTAAAACAGCGGGTTTGCGGGCTGAAATAGCATCATCAAAAGCGAAAAATGCTTCCAATACCACGTCGCCGTCCATGTAACTGATTGTGTTTGATACGATTGCCATGAGATTAACCTATGCGTTTTGATGATTGTAAGCTGATTAAAAACCCCGTTGAAGCGGCTTCTATCATATCCAGTACCCGTTCAAAACCATATTCGCCACCATAGTAAGGATCGGGAACTTCACGCGCTGTTAGCTGTGGCGCGTAGTCGAGAAAATACTGCACTTTATGCTTGTGTGAGGCAGGGCAGGCATTAATCAGCGCGGCATAATTTTCATCATCCATCACCAGTAAAAAATCGAAATCATCAAAATCGCCCATCACGACTTTGCGAGCGCGTAAATGGCTTAATTGAATATCGCGTTCAGCGGCAGCTTTTTGTGAGCGTAAATCAGGTTGTTCACCAATGTGATAGGCATGAGTGCCAGCCGAATCAATGATAAACCGATGGTCTAGCTTTTTTTCGTTGACCAGTTTGGTAAAAACGCCTTCTGCGGTTGGTGATCGGCAAATATTACCCATACACACGAAGAGAACTTTTATTTTTTCCATATTACTAACCGTTTGAGAAATTTGGTAGTGGGTATTGTAACGCTTGAATCCGCGATTACTTATTTTACAAAACTAATAAATTGACGATAAGGTGAATCTTGTTTCCAAGTAAATGCCTCTGTGTAATAGTGCATTAACGCCAGATAACCAAGTAAACCTAAGGTAATGGCTTTACGAATTTCTATGCCAAATATAACTTGAGTGAGATAGCTAACCACGTCATCACCATACGCTTGCAATACAAACGCCAGAAAAAATGATAAGACGGGCAACACCACAAAAATTGATACTCGACAATATTTGGCAGCACGGTAAATAAAGTTTTGCGGCTGCTGCTGGTGTTTATTGTAATCGTGAGTCACATAAAAAATATAGGCAGTAGCATCGTGTACCAAGCGCGGGACAAGAATCGCGAAGAAATAATATTGCTGAACATAAAGATAAAAACTACTTAATACCAATAGCACATTGCACCATAAAAACCAGCGACCAAATGCGGTACTCACATAACGTTGACAATAGAAGGCACTGAATATCAAGGCAACACACAACGTACCTGCAATGCTCTTAATCCAAATTACCTGCTGCACATCCAAACTATTTTTTAAAAAAATACCTATATAAACAACTAATCCAGCAGTGACGCTTAGCCACAATAACAAATAAAACGCCCAATCTGGCAAGCGACAAACACCTCGTGCAACCCCGTGTTGCTGTTTAAGAACATGGTAAACTGTCCACGCTGCCACCAACACATAAAATACCCGATAAGAAATAAACAAACTACCCACACCAAAAAATATGGCTAGTGCGGCGGTCATCCACAATAATTTTGATTGATACACGGTGAGATAGTCACGATTACTCGCCAGTAAAATAGAGCTGGCAATGATATGCGGTGTACCGAAAATAACTTGAAACAGTAACAAATGCGTCGGGCTACTGGGTAAACTTGCTTGTAATGCGCCTTGCCAAAACCAACTATCCAGCAACTGTAGCAACACACACAGCGGAATAATCGCATAAAGCCCCAATAACAACCGAAATGATACCGCTATTCTACGCGCTTCTTGGGGTAGTTCTTGTATTGACAGGGTTGGTGCAGACATAAAGCCTCCTCTTAATTATTGTTATTATTTTTGTAAAATAATACGTTAAACTAATCCCAGCCTTACTTTCAAGATATTTTTATTACTATGAGTTTTCAATTACACCCACGCCTACAACAAGACTGTATTAGCATAGGACGCTTCGAGTTATGTCGGTTACTAATGATGAATGACAGCCGCTATCCTTGGTTTATTTTAGTGCCAGAAATTGCTGATGTTAGCGAACTGTATCAACTAAATAAAGCTCAACGTGGCTTATTGATGGAAGAATCCTGTTATCTTGCCGAACACCTAGCTGTGCTGTTTAACGCCGATAAAATGAATGTTGCTAATATCGGTAATATGGTGTCCCAATTACACATTCATCACATCGTGCGTTATCAAACCGATAGCGCGTGGCCCGCACCTGTGTGGGGAAAGTTCCCTGCCGTACCTTACACAGAAACACAAATCACAGCACAAATTAACTGCCTAAAAACACGCTTAGTTGTAAATTATATGAAGTGAAAGCAAGTCCATATAGAGCTTACGGAATACGGGGGTAGCGGTAGTCATCTTGGCATCCTAAACAGTTGCACCCATTCGGCAAAGTTAAGGGCATTCAAATAACGGTTCATCATCTTGCCAGTCTTCGATACTGATATTGTTATCACAGTTTGGGCAGTTCATAAATAATTCCAGTAATGCTAATCATGACAAACCTTTATCGATTCTATTGCAGAGTCAATTTGATGAAACTCTTGATTCTTCAGCATAATAAAATGACAACGCCCATTTGATAATTGATGTGGCTGTACTAAATAGAACACACTAACTTAAAATACCGAAAAAGTGTTAACCTTATCCAAAGAAAAACAAAAAAACTAACGATGGGTATGAATTCAAAGCATCTAAAGCCGTTGTCAATGAACAGATTATTGGTCTAGTGTTAGATCAAGAAAATCAAAAAGACCTCATACCAGACCGACTGAATGCGTGGTTAACAATGCTAGAATAAAGTGTGTAATTACTAACCCAACAACCCTTAAAAAAGGATAGTCATGACAAAGCGACCCCGTCAACCCGTGTGTACCCGTCGTGAACTCGACGAAACCCCTTTTTTAATCCGCGCTATTCATTTTAAAAATCTGCCGACTTCTGCCATTGTCTTCGCTTTTGAAGGCATTGCATACTCGTACATCAATCACTGTATGCACATGCACCGCCCGTTAAATTGCGAACAAGATGCCGTTTTTGATGAAACAGGGAAATATCTACGTTGCTCCATGCACGGATTCATCTTTGATCCCAAAACGGGAGAATGTCAAAGCCCTGTGTGTCTAGGGCAACGTTTACAAGCACTACGTTTAGAAGAAATTGACGGAACTCTTTATTTTGCCGAAAAGCATTTAACTCCGTCAGCCTAGCCTTTTTTGAAAAGCTGAGGAATAAGATGTCCAGAAATACCTGCTAATGCAATGGCATTGCAAGCAACTTTATACGCTCTTTCATAATGTTCACCAGAGGCTAAAGAATCATAAAAAGCCACCGCAAATTCAATCGCGGCTTGATTGCCAATAGCTTTGCTCATGCCTATGACATAAGGAATGTGTTTTACAATGCCTTCTGCCTGCACATCAGAAAAACAGGCATTTAATACCACGCATTCTACGCTATCGGTAAACAGTTCAAAGAAAGCTGCTAAGTCTTGTAGGGTTGCTGTGCATACCGTTAAATCAAGGGTACGCACAGCGTACCCTACTGGGCTTTCGCAAAAATAGCGACAGACTATCGAGCGTCCTATCATTCAAAAAGGAAGTGTACAATGAATACCCAGACTGAAACGGTTAGTAAGACCCTTATTGCAAGCCGTCTGATTATTATCGCGCTCACCTATTTCATTACTGCGCGTCTGGGTCTGGAACTCTCCATCATTGGTTCTAACATAACACTAATCTGGCTTCCCACGGGTATTGCGGTGGCGGCTCTGTTTCGCTGGGGTTATCGGTATGTGTGGGCAGTATGGCTGGGGGCATTCGCGGTCAATCTTGCCATTGGTTCATCTGTCTTCATCGCTTTTGGCATATCGGTTGGTAACACACTCGCCCCCTTATTAGCCGTTGCCCTGTTGCGGCATTGGCAATTCAATTATCACATCTCAAGCTGGCGTGATATACCAATATTTGTCGCGGCTGGTGCTTTTAGTATGATGGTCAGTGCCACTGGCGGCGTGGCGGTGCTAATAATGGGCGGTTTATTGCCGTTGTCAGCAGTCGGTTGGGCTTGGCTGACATGGTGGTTAGGCGATACTGTCGGAGTAATCGTTGGCGGCATGGCTTTAATCACTTTTGACCGTGACGAATTCACGCGCTTGCTGCGCGGCAGACAACGCAAAGAATTATTAGCCGCGTTATTGGTGGTGGTGGCTGTCTGTTTGGCGTGGATCACTATTCCCGCGTATCCCATCGGGCATATTCTTTTGGCACCGTTGATTGTGCTGATGGTGATATGGATTGCAATGCGTCTAGGTGCTTGGTCTGCGGCGGTCACTGCATTGACACTGTCAGCGTGTGCCGCTTTTGCACTTGCCACAGGTCATGGGCCTTTTATCGATCAAAATCTACATTTGCGTATTGCAGAATTATGGGCGTATATGGTCACGCTTTCGGTTGTGACTATGTTGGTGTCCGCTTTCTCAGCCGAACGTGAACGCATCGCACAACAACTCCACGATAGTGCAACCTTTGCCAACAGTATTCTTAATTCACTGCCTTGGCATATCGCGGTATTAGATTCCGAAGGAATGATTATTGCCGTCAATAAGGCATGGAAACAATTTGGTATAGACAATGATTTACCTAAAACCAGTGGCGATATGTTGGGGGTGAATTATTTAACAATATGCCAAAAAGCCTTGGATCAACCGAATGGCGATGAAGTCAACACCGTTCAGGAGGGTATTCGGGCGGTATTAGCAGGCACGCATGACAGCTTTAATTTAGACTATCCGTGTCATTCGCCCACCGAGCAACGTTGGTTTCACATGAGTGTGATGCCCTTAATAGGGACGCGCCACGGCGTGGTGGTCAGTCATGAAAACATCACCGAACGCAAACTGGCAGAAACCAAACTGCGTATTGCTGCCACCGTGTTTGAATCGCACGAGGGAATGTTCATTACCGATGCCCACGAAGTTATTCTTAACGTGAATAAGGCATTTACTCTGATTACGGGCTATAGTTTGGCTGAAGTCGTTGGACAAACACCACGTTTATGGCATTCAGGGCGACAGAGTAAAGCACTGTATATCTCGTTATGGAAAAGCATACAAAATACGGGATCATGGCAAGGTGAACTGTGGAATCGACGTAAAAATGGTGAGCTTTATCCAGAATGGCTGACTATCACCGCCGTAAAAAACGAAAACGCTGAGGTGACGCATTATGTGGCAACCTTTATCGATATTACTGACCGCAAAGTGACAGAAGAAACCATTCATCAATTATCTTTTTATGATGCGTTGACCCAATTACCTAATCGCCGACTATTGGATAAACGTCTTGAACACGCGATTGATGTCAATTATCGAACAGGCAGGCAAATAGCCGTGTTAATGCTGGGTTTAGATAAATTTAAAGTTGTTAATGATGGTTTCGGACACAGTGTGGGCGATGAATTATTACGACAAGTGGCAGAACGTATTAAGGTTCACTTGCGTGAAATCGATACATCAGCACGGTTAGGCGGCGATGAGTTCGTGATATTGATGGAGGATATTGATCAATATGAAGCGGTGGTGCGAATTGCCAACGCAATTATTCACGACTTAACGCGACCATTTAGCCTGTGCCAACATCAGAATGTGACTATCGGTGCCAGTATTGGTATTGCCATTTATCCCGAACACGGCAACAGTGTAGAAACCTTGATGGATAATGCAGCGAAGGCACTGTATCAGGCTAAAGATTCGGGGCGTGGGTGTTTTGCCTATTTTTCTGAGGAATTAACTCAAAAAGCCCGCGAACGTCTTGCCTTAGAAAATCGCTTACGCCACGCGCTTGAACAACAAGAATTACAAGTCTATTTTCAACCGCAAATTGATATAGTCAGTAATCGCATTGTCGGTGCGGAAGCCTTAGTGCGTTGGCATGATTCTGTTCTCGGCTTTATTCCGCCTATTCGGTTTATTCCTATTGCGGAAGAAACAGGGCTGATTCTCGCCCTCGGTGAATTTGTACTACGCGAGACTTGTCGGCTAGGGCAGCAATGGCTGAATGAAGGACTGCCCGCAATTAGACTGGCAGTGAATGTCTCGCCCTATCAATTTAGTCACTGCGATATTAACGCACTGGTGACAGAGGTACTGCATGACACAGGCTTTCCTGTTCAGTATTTAGAATTGGAAATCACCGAAAGTGGCTTGATGAACAATCAACAACAAGCCATGACTATTCTCAATGACTTGCACAATCAAGGCGTACACCTTGCTATTGATGATTTTGGTACAGGCTATTCCTCCTTGTCCTATCTTAAATTTTTCCCCTTAGATATATTAAAAATCGATAAATCCTTTATTGACGATATTCCCTTTTCACAAAGTGATATGGCAATCGCCGCCACTATTATTGCAATGGGGCATCATTTAGGCTTTAAAGTGTTAGCAGAAGGCGTAGAAAACCTTGAGCAATTAGCCTTTTTACGCGAACATGGCTGTGATATGTATCAAGGTTATTTCTGTAGTAAACCTATACCCGCTGGTGAGTTTGCGAAGTTGTTAAGCGTGTAGCCCAGATGGAGCGAAGCGGAATCTGGGGCTTTTCGTTGATGGTGCGACTGTTCCCCGTGTTCCGCTACCGCTCCACACGGGCTACATTTGAAATACTACGGTTCTCGTACATTCACCCGCATTCCGCAAGCTCCATGCGATTCTCTGTCTTAATTGTAGCAAGTAGCACGATAGTTTGTACTCCAAAATACACGCAATTTAGGAAACGGGATACAGACAGACTGTCAGAAAAATACAGGCTCGTTGGGGGATAGGCTATGGATTAATGTCTAAAATGGCGCATACCCGTAAACACCATTGCGATATTGTGTTCATCGGCGGCGGCAATGACTTCATCATCACGCATTGAACCACCTGGTTGAATCACGGCGGTGATCCCTGCTTCTGCGGCGGCATCAATTCCATCTCGAAATGGAAAAAACGCGTCGGATGCCATTGCTGAACCTTTGACTGTTAAACCACCATCGGTTGCTTTAATACCTGCGATTTTAGCGGAATACACGCGGCTCATTTGCCCTGCACCGACACCAATCGTTTGTCCATTTTTGCAATAGACGATGGCGTTAGATTTAACAAATTTAGCTACTTTCCACGCAAATAATAAATCGGCGAGTTCTTGTTCTGTGGGTTGCCGTTTACTGACGACTTTAATATCAGTAGCACTGATTCTGCCAAAATCTTTATCCTGTACTAACAGCCCGCCTGCTACTTTTTTGAAATCAAAACACGCGGAATTAACCTTGTCCCACGCGCCACATTCTAACGCACGAATATTGGCTTTACTTGCTAGGACAGTTTTTGCACCCGCGCTGATAGTTGGAGCAATGATGACTTCAACAAATTGACGACTGATAATTTCTGTTGCGGTGGTTTCATCTAACTCTTGGTTGAAGGCAATAATACCGCCAAAAGCAGAAGTAGGATCAGTTTCGTAAGCTAGATTATAAGCAGTCAATAAGTCGTCTGCTTCGGCAACGCCACAAGGATTGGCGTGTTTGACAATTACACAGGTGGGTTTGTCGGTAAATTCTTTTACGCATTCTAAAGCGGCATCGGCATCGGTAATATTGTTATAGGATAATTCTTTGCCTTGAATTTGTTTAGCGGCAGAAATTGTGCCAGACGCTGGTTTTTTTTCTGAATAAAACGCGGCGTTTTGATGTGGGTTTTCGCCATAACGTAGGGTTTGGCTTTGATAAAATTGTAGATTTAACACTTGAGGAAACTGGCTGTTATTCAACCCACTGAGATACGCTGCAATAGCAGTGTCGTAACTAGCGGTATGTTCAAAACTTTTTAACGCTAGATTAAAACGGGTTTGCCCTGAAAGACCGATTGCATTGTTGGTGAGTTCAGCAATAATCGCGGTGTAATCAGCAGGATCAACCACAACAGCAACATCGTGGTGATTTTTAGCCGCCGCACGAATCATGGTAGGACCGCCAATATCAATATTTTCAATGGCAGTTTCAAAATCACAGTCGGGTTTAGCGATGGTTTCGGCAAATGGATACAGATTGACTACCACTAAATCAATCGCTTCAATACCGTTAGCCGCCATAATGGCATCATCAATGCCACGCCGCGCTAAAATACCGCCATGTACTTTAGGATGCAGGGTCTTGACTCTGCCATCCATCATTTCAGGAAAGCCTGTGTAATCGGACACTTCCATAACGGGAATGTGATGTTCTGCCAATAACTTAGCTGTGCCACCTGTGGATAGTAGTTCAATGCCTAGTTGAGTCAACTGCTGGCAAAAATCAACAAGTCCCGTTTTATCGGAGACACTAATAAGAGCGCGGGTGATTTTTTTGTTCATACAAACCTTTAAGAGAGTGTGTTTAAAAGTGGTATTTAGCTGATACCGTATTGATCTAATTTTTTACGCAAGGTGCTACGACTTAAGCCCAGTGCTTTAGCCGCTTTGGTTTGATTATAGCCAGTGTGTTCTAAGGTGGCTTCTAATAAGGGTTTTTCAACTTCGCTGAGTACCATCGCATATAAATCCACGGCATCATGACCGTTTAATTGCGAAAAATACAGCCCTATAGTTTGTTTAACATGGACAGACAAAGGCAGTGATGTTGGTTTTTTACAATCGATGTTAATGATTTCAGCGGTTTTTTGAGAGGCTTCCATTATGATGAGATACCATCGGTTGTTAAAAGGGAAAATGCTGTATTAATCAGCATGAGTTGTTGAGAGGGGTGTTGCGCCTGATTAATACTGTTTTTAATGTTCAAATCTACCCAGTTAAAATGTTTAAAATACCAGCCTATGTGTTTCCGTGCCATTCTAACACCCACCGTGTTGCCATAGAAGCTATATAGGCTTTCTAAATGTATCAACAGTGTCTGGTGAATGTCGGTAACTGTTGGTTTTTTCAGATGTTTTCCTGTGTTAAGGAAATGATTAATTTGGCTAAATAGCCAAGGATTTCCCTGTGCGGCGCGACCTATCATAACAGCATCGACACCTGTACTGGTTAAAACATGGTGGGCTTTTTCGGCTGAATCAATGTCGCCATTGGCAATCACAGGAATTGTGATGGCTTGCTTGACGGCTTTAATGGTTTCATATTCCGCATCGCCATTAAATTTACACGCCCGCGTTCTGCCGTGTATGGTTAGCGCGGCAATGCCTGACTCTTCGGCTATTTTTGCTATTTCAACTGCATTACGGCTATGCACATCCCAGCCTGTACGAATTTTTAGGGTAACGGGAATATCAACAGCATTCACTACCGCAGTCAAAATTTGTTTAACCAGTGCTTCATCTTTTAATAACGCAGAACCAGCGGCAACCGAGCAGACTTTTTTAGCAGGACAGCCCATATTAATATCAATAATCTGTGCGCCACGATCAGCATTGAACTTAGCTGCCTCTGCCATAAATTGTGGATTTGTACCTAAAATCTGTACTGAACGCAGCCCCGTTTCATTGCTAAAATCAGCTTTTAATAAGGTTCTGTGATGATGACGTAACGCAGGATTTGATGCCACCATTTCTGACACCGCTAAGCCTGCGCCCATTTGCCGACATAATTCTCTAAAAGGACGGTCAGTAATCCCCGCCATTGGCGCGAGAATCAGTTTATTGTTAAGCGTGTGAGAACCTATTTGCATGAGTGTGATAAATAGGAAAAAGGGCGCGTATCATAACCTATAAACAAGGGTAATGGGGGTAAGCGGCTACAAAAAAACTGCTAACTTGGCGTGTTGCTGCTCTAACCACCTTAATACCTCTTTACCATTATGTAGTTCAGCTTCATTGATGGGCAAGATTTGATTGTCAGTTAATACTGCCCAACGTGTTAGCAGGGCTTTTAATTGCATTTTTGCACTCACGGTAAAGTGATATTGCTGACTCAACTGTTCAAATAATGGCGTATCGGGCGTAAGTAATAATTCCGTTAGCGCGACAACTTGATTAATGATCGCTTCAATTGTAGCAAGCTGCGCGGCAATTAATAAACTGACCTGTTTAGCGTTAATCAGGTTTGCAGGTGAATGTTGATTATCAGAAATGACTTTTAAACACTGCACTAATTCGCCTGTAGTAAAGCGCGTTGCTATTTCATAAAATGCCGATGCTTCCATATCGCATAGATCGGCATGATGGTAATCAAGTTGCGGTTTGGAGGCAGTTTGAATCGCGCTAGAGGGACAAAGTGCTTTTGCTATCAATGGTGGATAATAGCTTTTGTGGCTATCGGCATCGATGATTTTATCGACTAGATATAAATCGCCGAGGGTATAATCGCGGTGTCCTGCAATACCAATATTGATTAATATAGGATTTTCAACCCCGTTAAATAAGGCTTGTGTATATGCCACACCTGCTGCCATTGCATTTTTTCCAACCCCTGTCACCGTCAAACACAGCCTGTCATGCTCATAAACAGCGAATGACTGCACGTCCAAGCGTTTTTTTAATTTAAAATGCTCCACCAATGGCTTAGCTTCACAGGGTAGCGCGGTATAGATAAAAATTTTGTAGCTCATATAATTTTATTAGAGTTTCAGCAAAGTTTAGTTAAGCAAGCAACTAAAAACTGTAATAAGATAGCGATACAGTTTTTACATTAAACACAGAAAGAGTCTGCCATGCGCCGTTTTATTCTCCTAAGTATCCTTGCATTCCCAGTATTTGCTGCTGATGAGGATAATACACCACCACCGCCACAGCTTGAAGCTTCACCTGAACAACCAGATATACCTGCTTCAGCAAAAAGTGGTCAAACCTTAGAACCTGATATTACCATTATTCGTAAAGGTAAAAGCACCATTCAAGAATACCGCAGAGGCGGCAGACTTTACATGGTTAAAGTCACTCCCGATATAGGTCCTCCCTATTACTTTCTTGATCCCGATGGTGATGGCACATTTGAGCGTCATGGTGGGGATCGTAACCTCGATAGCAATGTTAATATGTGGAAATTACTCGAATGGGAATAGTTGTGCGCTGTCTGTTTATAGCCAAATAACCCGTTTGTAACTTGAGTTTTTCTTTGATCATGTTAATTTTTAGAAGTTATTTTTATATGTTTCTTCGCATTTTATTATTAATTCCATTACTTGTCGGTTGCGAATATTTTGAACCAGCAACACCCTCACAATGTGAAGCTCTTTACGATCATCTTATTACATTGAACTATCAAAATGATCCCAAAAGTGATCCATTAGCCAATGACCTAATGAGGTCGCTATCATCTACAGGCATTAATTTGATTTTAAGTGCGACGGGGGAAAAAGAAAAAATCGTCCGCCGATGCACAACTATATTGACTCAAAAAGAAGCACTGAACTGTGTTGAAGAGAAAAACAAGGATGACTGGGATAAACATTGTAAATTTAGTCTTGAATAGTTTTTTGAAGATTTGCTTTGGCATCTACGCTACTTCATATTATCTACTTGGATTTAGAAACGATTAGGCTGTGATAGCCAAGTGCTGCTGTGCTAAGCATCATGCGGGGTGGGGGCAAATGTCTGGATGAAAGGGTTGAGCGAGAGCGTACATTGCGGCAATCCCTGCCGCAATGACGTAAACACTAGATTTCTTATATAGAACTCAAGTTACTCAATGCGTAACTTACACAAGCGGGTAGTTAACCCAGTGTGTATTGGTTTTAAGGGATGTTAGTTGGTTGATAGGGTTCGGCTGGCGTGTTGGGTTCGGCAATCACATCTCCTGCTTGTATTCTTGCGTTGACTGACTTATCTAAACTCAGCACATTTTTTGGAAAGATTCTTGGCTTATGAAGAGCTAGATTAAAAGGTGGGTGTAGCCACGGTTTATGTGCAACGCCAGTTGCTTTAGGATGAAGCGAAGCAGCGTAATCTGCAAGAAAGACTACCCCCACATCTTTTAGTTTTTCTATCATCCAAACTAAAGCAATGTCAGATAATTCGCTTTCATGATCTGTAGTTGGATACCCGCCTCCGACATCAGCATGAGCCCCTGAAAAAAGCATCTGAATAACTTTTTCACTCGGTTGCCAAAGTGTAGGAGTAAAGTCATCACGTTGTTCATCAAGTGCCACAGCGTGAAAGCCAAACTCAACCTTAGCATTAAGCTCAGTGCTAGCAAATTCAAAAGGATCTATGCGATCACCTGTTAAATCGAAGACAGGAACACCTATTGCCGCAACTGTATCCCATACTCCGACAGCCTTAATGCGTGCTGAAATCAAGTCTTTTGCTTCATCAAGGTTGTCTTGAGAGATAAATGCTGGCAGGTCGGAGATGATTCTTGCTAGTAGACTGGGGGCTGATTTACTGCGGTAACGAAACCATGCCTCAGCACCACGTCGATAGGCTAATTCTTGATCTTTGGTAATCTCCGTGCTTAACAGACCTTGTGAGGCAATAAGACCTGCTAATGCGCGGGCTGTATACGCGCCTCGACTAAAGCCAACGATGTATATGTTATCGCCTTGTTTATAGTTTCTGGATATGAACGTATAGCCGCGTACAATTCGTGAAATAAGACCAGAACCAAAAGCACCGCCCATCAATTTAATGATTGGATTGCGAGCATCACCAACGCCATGAATATATTTTGCTATTTGTCGAACACCGTTTGTGGTTAGTTCTTTTTCTTGCTCATCGCCAGATAATATGGAATCCGTGGAGATAGACCCATCAAGAGATAGGAATAACTTGAAAACATTAGTAGGGTCTGGAGTGTGATCATTGTTTTCGTCCTGACGTGGATTATTCCAAGTTCCGTCAGCACAAAAGATAATATTTTTGGACATAAAAAAACTCCTTCAAAAAGTCTGATATGTATTTGAACATCTAAATTAATGAGAGTGCAGTGCGTCACACTCAAATAGATGGGAGGCTAACTACTAAAAAATAGTCAGCTTATTGAGTTAAGTTTAGTAGCCTTAACCCCATCGGGGAGTCTAATACTTTGACTGAATAAAGTAAAACATCTTGGATTCAGCTAGCAAGTGCAATTCTAGTTATCATGCGGCTTTGCGCTCATTTTCAGCAAAAAA